>DHWG01000144.1:8773-10571 GCA_002413075.1 Desulfosporosinus sp. UBA5188
AATTCAGACTTATCTATTTTTATATTTATTCATTTCCCCAAGCTTGATTAATCAACTCCTATAATAAGTCGCATAACCACTACAATTGAGTCGCAAATTTACTAATATTGTATTAGCAATGCAATTGCCCCCGAATTCCAACTTGACGAGCTAGAATTATTTCAGATCACGATTTATTCCTTGGATTATAATTATCTTGAGGATCGGTCTTGCCAACCATAACCCCAATTAATACTCTTTAATATCGTGTTTATACCTTCAGGATAAAATTGGCGCAACGTCTTTATCCAATCTCATAATCAATGATTCATTGCTCTTGTTTGCCTTTATAGTTTCTTTTGCACGATTTCCTGAATAGCTTTTATCGTTTTAGGAGTATAGCCAAAATCCCTGAAACCTGCACTGATATAATCATATCTTTGATCACTCTTGCCCTCGAAAGAACTTTTACCATCGAAGGGATTGGGGTATTCCACGAGTACTGATTTGGCATACTTTGCAGCCCATCCACTGAAAAATCCGTCATAAATCCCTTTTTCATCATAGGAAAGCCCCAGATTACCGCAGAAGACCTCGGCAACTTCTTTATCTCCTGCGGCACAATCTATCCAGCCGTGAAAATCGATAATGAGGTCCGGCTTCTCGGCAACTATCAAATCCCGCAGGGCAGCTGCTTCAGGAGAGCTAAAAGGTACCTCACCCGTCTTATTGCGTGGGTTCGACCTCGGTCTGAAGTTATAAGCAAAATCCATATTAATATCAATACCCCGAGAAATCTGACAGCGGCCAGGCCCGTTGCAGGTCAATCCCTCTTTGAGGCCATCGGGATTGGCACATGGCACAACAAGCAGTTCATAGGAATCCAGTGAAGCAGAATCATTCTTGAAATAATCAATTACACCGTTGGCTGTATCCACCAGTGCTTGCCCATCCCGGTAAAAAGCATCCTCAAAGCCATGGATAGCAAAGACACATAAAATCTTCTTTCGGGGCGAAGGATTACTGATTCTGACTACCTGCAAAGGGGTATGGTTGCCACTGTAGCCATACGCTTTAGCCTTGGCTTCTTGATCTGCTTTAACTTTGGCTTCTAAATTTACCTTAGCTTCGGCTTCTTGATCTACCTTAGCTTTGGCTTCTTGGTTTGCTTTAACTTGAGCTTCTAAATCTACCTTGGCCCTAATTTCTTGCTCTGTATGAATAAATGCCTGTTGACTAGCATTTGCTTTATAGCTTCTAACCCCTGCAAACGTAACAACAATTATTGAGAGTACCGCAACTACAACAATTATTCTTTTGTTTCTACCATGTAGCTCAAATTTCATGAACATACCTGCTTTCTATACGCCAGACTAAAAGAATAATTGAACTATAAGAACATTTTTACCAATTCTAGATCAGTGAATGATTCACCTTTATCTCGCTCCACGTGGTTTGTGTACAATTACGTCTTTATTTCAGCAATTTGGTTACGCTAGCAATAGGCTTTATTATAGTGGGAGGCGTTAAAGATAATGAAAATCATGCCGCGACGCATAGTTGCAACCCTAGGGGTAATTGTTTTAGTAATAGGTTGTTATGCAGGTTGGCAAATCTATAAAGGGCAGCAGATATCCAATCAGTATGCGATTGACGCCCAGAAACTGACCCAAGTATCGGGATCGGGTAACGGTTCAGGGATAACGAATTCACAAACTCAGGTCTCTGATAAAATACCATTGATAGTTTCAGTTGATCAAACTCACCCTGATACTTCCACTTACCAAGAATCGTCAACCCTTGGTGCTCAGAAAAATTC
>DHWG01000088.1:0-12577 GCA_002413075.1 Desulfosporosinus sp. UBA5188
GCCTGTACACACACACGTAAGGGAAAAAAGTTGCTAAGTCTACAACAAACACGAAGGGATGATAAGAATGGATGAGTGCCAGGAATGGCTGCACAATCTGCTTGTTAAAGATAAATTACTTCTTTGTGATTTTGTGAGAGAAGAGGCCAAAAAGCAAAGGTTTACCAGAGGCCAACTAAAAACAGCGAGGAAAATTTTAGGGGTAAAAACTTTCCACCAATTTGATGAGAGTGGATCTACACAAAATTGGTTTTGGAGCCTACCGGAAAGTGGTGAGTTGAAGTGCAAGAAAAAGTGATTGAAGCCTATCTGAGAGACAATGTAAAAACTCTCGGAGGGAAAGCTTATAAATTCGTTTCGCCGGGAACGGCAGGAGTGCCAGACAGATTGGTATTACTGCCTAACGGGAAGGCCGTTTTTGTCGAGCTGAAAGCCACGGGCAAAAAAGCGACTGCGCTGCAGGAAGCGCAGCACAGGAAAATACGAAACCTAAACTTTGAGGTTTTTACCATCGATCGGAAAACCGAGGTGGACAAGTTCATCGACCATTGCAGAGAGATGCTGAGCCAGTGAAGTTTATACCACACGCCTATCAATCTTACTGTATCAACCGATTACTTACTGACGAGGCTTTGGGGCTCTTCCTCGATATGGGATTAGGCAAAACAGTGATCACGCTGACAGCGATCAACGATCTAAAGTTTAACCGGTTCGCAATAAGCAAAGTGCTTGTGATCGCACCGAAGAAAGTGGCCGAAGCAACCTGGGCGAAGGAAGCAGCAAAGTGGGACCACCTACACATGCTTCGAGTCGTGCCGGTGCTGGGCACTCTGGCCAAGAGAGTGAGAGCACTTAACACACCAAGTGACATCTACGTGATCAACAGGGAAAACGTACAATGGTTAGTTGAGTATTACCGAAACGCTTGGCCATTTGACACTGTGATCGTGGACGAGTTCAGCAGCTTTAAGAATCACCAAGCTAAACGATTCAAGTCCCTGACCTGGGTACGAAAACACATAACGCGTTTCGTCGGGTTAACCGGGACACCAGCGCCAAATGGACTTCTGGATCTTTGGGCGCAAGTGTATCTACTGGACGAAGGTAAAAGGCTAGGGAAGAAGATCACACATTTCAGAGAACGATACTTCGAGCCGGATCAGCGCGATCGAGAGAGAGTTTTTACGTACGCACCCAAGCCGGGATCCGACGAGGTGATCCGGCAGTTGATCGGAGACATATGCGTGAGCATGAAAGCTGAAGATTACTTAGATCTTCCGGATTGCATTTCGGTTACAGTGCCGGTGCTGCTTGATCCGAAAGCTAAAAAGGCCTACGAAGAGTTGGAAAGAGAAATGATTCTAGAGATCGATGACACAACAATCGATGCCGGTTCTGCTGCGGTACTGACGAACAAACTACTCCAACTGTGTAATGGAGCAGTGTATGACGCAGAACGCGAGGTTGTCGAGATCCACAAATGTAAGATCGAAGCCTTTATGGAGCTTGTCGAGGGATTAAACGGTCAGCCGGCAATGGTATTTTACAGCTTCAAGCATGATCTCATAAGGATCAAGAAGGCATTAGAGTCATCGGGCCTCAGGGTAAGAGAACTGAAAAGCCCGCAGGATCAGGACGATTGGAATGCAAGAGAAATTGATATACTACTCGCCCATCCAGCGAGTGCGGCTTATGGCCTAAACCTTCAAGAAGGTGGAAACCACGTTATCTGGTTCGGGCTTAACTGGAGCTTAGAGTTGTACCAGCAGGCGAACAAACGATTGCACCGGCAGGGCCAAACGGAAAAGGTGATCTTGCACCATTTGATCGTTGAAGGCGGAGTCGATGAGGATGTTATGTCGGCCCTGCTGGATAAGAGCAGTACGCAGGACAAGCTTATGAGCGCACTAAAAGCAAGAATCGAAAAAGTAAAAGGAGGATTTAAATCATGAGAGTAATTGTTAACTATAAACTTGTAAATACATGTCACCCGGTGTTCGAGCCGACAAGGAAATACCCCGATGACGCTGGGGCAGATCTTCGGGCACGAATTGATCAACCGATTCTTCTCCATCCCGAGAAAACTGTAAAAATCCCCACAGGTGTGGCTGTCGAGATACCCGAAGGGTTTGTTGGAGATGTAAGACCCAGAAGTGGAGCAGCCGTCGAAGGGAAATTGACGATCTCGGGCACTATTGATGCAAACTACCGAGGCGAGATCCACCTGGTTGTAGTAAACGTGATGGATAAAACCGTAGTAATCGAGCCAATGGAAAGACTGGCGC
The DNA here is from genome assembly GCA_002413075.1 of Desulfosporosinus sp. UBA5188. Lineage (GTDB taxonomy): Bacteria > Bacillota > Desulfitobacteriia > Desulfitobacteriales > Desulfitobacteriaceae > Desulfosporosinus. The sequence continues at coordinate 2,286 of DHWG01000088.1, forward strand.
AATTGGTAATTCTTCCTTGCCTGACGGCATCATTCAGTAAAGTGGACGAGTTGTCAGAGACGGATCGAGGGATTGACGGATTCGGTAGTACGGGGAGGTTTTAGTGGGGTATGAGTAAAATATTAGTCGTCAACGGTCAAAATACTACACAGGAGATAACGGTTACACTCGTAAGCGATCCGAAGCAGTAATCATCGAGGACGAAGAAAAGCTTAAGATTCTCATTGGCTCAGTGTTCTGTAGGTACATGAACGGGGGAGATGGAGCTAAGACGAGTTGTGATATTCGACGTCAAGGAGGTCGTTGACTGATGCCCGATAATGTTTGCCCTGATTGTGGCAACGCCATAAGAAATGAGTGTGGTTGTGCGGTCTGCCCAGTTTGTGGCTGGAGCCCGTGCGGATAAGGAGGGGATAGAGGATGGATACAACGACGTGGATTGTTTCGATGTGTGATGGTAACGAAGACCTCAAACAACTCCTACTTCGCGCATTGCGGGAGCAAGGCAAAGAACTTGTAATTGCCATGATGGGTGTCATCCAACGACCAGCATGGGAGGAAGCGTTGGCTAAATTTAAAGAATTTACCATGGATGTATTTGAACCGGAAACAGTAAGTTTTTTAGAATGGCAACAAGCGTGGCAGCGAAACTGTAACAACTATCGTAAGATTCACCGTTTACCCTTAATCCGTCGGTTAAAATGTCGATGGCGGCCAAGAGAGAGTCGCCGGGTGTTATATGGGATGAGCGCTGATACTGTGGTGATTGATGAACTCTACGAGTGCGTCTAGGATGGAGGTGGAATTTCAATGGGTGGTAAAAAATTTGGTGCGTTTAATGTTCAAGAAATAGCTACAGCAGCAGCTATCGAAGCGCTGAAACTCCAAAAAGATGCCGAACGGGATAGCGCAAGGAAAAACAGATTCCACAACACCGAGCTACTCCTTAAAAAATATCTAAGCCTGGTCAAGCATCTTGAGCTCGCGCAGGATAAAGCTTCGGACGAGGATCTGAAAGAGTATAATTTCGAAGAATCCGATATGGAGGACGTTATTATCTACGCCATAAGACGTGGACGGATACGAACCCTGATCATGGTCATGCAGGTGGAAATATCCTTAACGGAACTTCGAAAAAAGATGATTGATAGGGGCCAACCTGAGAAGTACCTTGTTATCGACAAGCTTTATCTAGATCCCGTTAAAAGTTTAATGCCGTGGAGGGAAAGAGTTCAAACCATATCCGATGAACTTCACTGCGGCGAGGCGTCAGTTTACAGGTGGAAAAACGACATGATTGAAGAGCTAAGTGTTATGATTTTTGGCGTGGATGGCTTGCGGTTAGCGCTTTAACGGGTTTTCAAGGGGCTTGACAAGCCGTGATAATAAGTTGACATTTACAACGTATATTGGCCGTGTTACAATACTAACATCAAATTTTATGAACTGAAAATACACAAAAAAGGCGCTTCCGAAAGGTGGCGCTTTTTCTTATTGCCGCAAAAAAGAAAGCCATCAAAAAGGTAGATATTCCTATAAATTACCGGTAACCTAGATGTAATTAAATAAGAGCCGCCCTTCAGACGGCTAGATTATCGAATTAGAATCTCTAGGTCAACGGGCTATCGATTAAGGTACTAAATTGGAACTGATGAAAATGACCGTCATCCAGTGTGGTGTTTCCTAGCGGACGTCCAACAAAGTGAACATGTTTACCATTGCCGACAGAGATTGGGAGTCCAGTAATGATTCCTATTTCATGGTGATGGTTTTCGAAAAAATCGGTATTAGTTAATAGTGCATGTCTATGGCCACGCGGATCGAGTATAACTTGACTAGTAACTCCAGCAAAACGGTGGTTATGGCGATCATCGCCCTCTTCTGCAAGCATGACGCTTCCTTCAAATTCGTGTAAATGGCTCTGTGTGCCCTCTGTTTGTTGATATATTATTTCCTTTTTCTTATTCATTGTTTCAATTCCTTCCTCTCAAACGTTTTGAACTATTTATCTGAATTGGTAGCACTGATTATTGTATTGCGTTCCTAGCAATTTCCGATGCTTGTCTAATAAAGTATATGATTATGTCCCGATATTTGTTCCTTTCAACAATATAAGGCGGTGATTGCAGGTGGTGTTAGTAGGAGAGAACCGATCGTGTCAAGAACACAAACCAAAATATGACGGCGCGAAGCCAAACTGCGCCACCTGTAAACGCTGGGATCCGAACGAGGAGAAGTGCCGAGAAGAGATATGGGTGGGCGCATGGCTAACGGCTGAGCATGAAGACACTCGAGAGATCGAGAACCTCATGCGCCATGACGGGTACCGTCGTTCCAGTGGTGGGATCAGGCAGACGAGGCGGGGGTCGTGATAACGTGGCACTCAAGAAGTTCTGTCCACACCGAGGATGCACGACACTGGTTGAGTCAGGTCGATGTGAAGTACACACCAAGGATACCTCTCAAATCAATAAAGCGTATGACCAAAGCATTCGGCTTAAGAGAGATAAACAGTTAACAGAGTTCTATCACAGTGATGAGTGGGAAGCTACAAGGCTGCAGGCCCTAAGACGTGACCACTATCTATGTCAGGAGTGTTTGAGACATGAGAAGATCACAGCTGCTGACATGGTGCATCACACAAAGCCAATTAGATTATATTGGCATCGCAGGTTTACGCTGATCTACTTAAAGAGTCTGTGTAACTCCTGTCACAGCAAGATAGATCACGAAAAGGAAGTGTAGATATGGATTCGATAGAGTTCTTCAAGAAGTTACGCGATGTATCAGGTGATATCGTCGTTGCGATGGAGAGTGAGGATGCGACAGCATTGGAGTCGTCAATGGGTAGGTTTGTGATCCTCATGATGCAGGCAGACGCGTTGAAGTAAAGAGTAGGGGTAGTCAAAAAAGTTTTAGGTAAATTCTCCAGGACCGCAGATTCTCTTTTCTCACGCGTAAACTCCCTTTATTAGATTTTAGGAGGTGTTGGTCATGGGCCGAAATGGCCAACCAATCGATATAGTACAGGCAAACGGCAAAAAACATCTTACAAAAGCGGAAATACAGCAGCGCAAAGATTCCGAAATTAAGACTGGAACAAATTCTTTACGCTGTCCGGATTATGTGAAAAGAGATATTCATGCCTATAAGAAATGGAAGGAAATAATCAAGGTCTACAAGGACGTTGACTTCGTTTCTTCGGGGGATGTTGGGATGCTGGCTCGATATTGCATGACACATTCGGAATACCTCAAGTTGCTTGAACAAAGAGAACGTATCGAAAGATTTGAAATTAGCTATGAAAGATTGCAGGAACATTTCGATGTCGAATTACTAGAAGGCTTAGACGCCTTTTTTCGCTTTGGACCCGTAATGCAATTAGATACAGCAATAAACAAGAAGATGGACCTGCTTCTCAAGATGGAAGACAGGTCCTTTCTTAACCCTTTATCTAAGGTTAAAAACGTACCAAAGAAACCGAAAGAGGAAAAAACGCCTAGTAGGTTTGGAAGGTTTGGGGCTGGTAAGAATGCTTGATCGTCCCACTAAGTTTGCCGAGTCAGTTGTTAATGGGACGGCTGATAGACCGGTGGGTAAAGCTGAAATACTTTCTTGTAAGAGACATCTACAAGATCTGGAGCGTCAGGGAACAACTGAATTTCCATATATCTGGAATGAGAGTAAGGCCCAGGACATTATTGATTTTGCAGAAACTTTAACACTGGCCGAGGGCGAAGAACCACTACCATTACGCTTATATCCATTTCAAGATTTCGTATTTGGTTCGTGGAATGGGTGGACAACCCTAGATGGGTATAGACGATTCAGGACATCTTATGAGCAGGTTGCGCGTCAGAATGGGAAGTCTCTTGGTAATGCTGTGCCGTCACTCTATTATGGCAATTTCGACGGTTACCAATACCCACAAATATATGCTACTGCCACAAAGGAATTGCAAGCCAAGATCGTTCTCAAAGAGTGCATTAAATTTATCAATGCTGACGAAGAGCTGAGCGGCACAAAGACAAAAGATGGCCTGTTCACTATAAAAGACTACAAAAGCGAGATACTTTGCAACCTCACAAACGGACTCATAAAAGCACTTGGACGTGACACTGATTCAATCGATGGGTTCAGGCCTTACTTTGGCTCAGTTGATGAATATCACAAACATAAAACAAATCAGATGTACAAGCTCTTAGTCGGGGGAACAAAAAAGCTTAAGCAATGCCTTATCTCGGTAATTACGACAGCCGGCTTTAACTTGAACAGTCCATGCAAAGCACTCCATGATTATTGCATTAAGGTTTTATATGGTCTGATTGTTGATGAAACGCAGTTCGCTTATATTTGCGAACTGGACAAAGAAGATACCGAGGGAGATGGTATTTGGAATGAAAGTAACTGGCCAAAAGCAAGCCCGTTATGGACTCCTGAAACCCTAACTAGTCTAAGGGGTGACGCGATAAAGGCGCGGGAAATGGGCGGCGAAGAGCTACGCGACTTCATGACGAAGGGACTCAATATTTGGGTGCAAGCTACTGACGATCAATACATTGACCTTGGAGCATGGAAAGATTGCGAGAGCGATACAACCCTTGAAGATATGAGGGGGAAGGGATGTTACCTTGGACTTGACCTTTCAAGTGGTGGTGACTTAACTTCTGGAAATCTAGAATTCCCTTTGGACATTGAAGAAGAACGTAAATATTTCATCGATAGTCACTCGTTTATGCCAAAGAATCGTTTGGCGGAGCATATTAAAACGGATGATGCGCCATATGATATGTGGGCGCGTGAAGGGTTAATAACTCTTACAGAGACACTTGGTGGAGTAAAGACAGACTATAAATATATTATTGCGCATTACAAAAAGATAATCGCTGACTATGATCTCAAACTCTTAGGAATAGCGTATGACCCACACAATGCCGATGCATTCCTGAGTGACTTAGAGGAGTTCGGTGTAGATTGCGTAGAGATCACGCAAAGCGCCCGAAGCCTTAATGATGCCACTGATGATTTTAGGCTTGAAGTCCTGGCCAGAAATGTAATTTATAACAAACGAAACAAATTACTTATCTGGAGTGTAGCAAATGCAGTAAAAGTATCGAATAGCTTCGGTGAAATAAAAATCAACAAGGATCGCACAGTTAACAGAATTGACCCAGTGGATGCAATAATTGATTCACATAAACTTGTTTTTAAAAATGCAAAACCTGTTGATATGTCAAAGTACGTAACAGATGAATTTTTGGATAAATGGTGGGGATTAAATGAGGATTAAGCTGAAAAAGGCGTTCAAAGCTCTTATTAAATGGCTATTAGACTTTCATTTAGGCTTACTTCTAGCAAGCTTTATAGAGGATATATTCATATTCAGTGGACTTGGATTTATTATCTGGGCAACTTTTTTACTGTCAAATATCGCAGGGCTTTACGCCTTGGGTGCTTGCTTGATCATTATTGGCGTGTATTTGACAAGAAATCCAATAAGAAGGGAGTGATGCAATCTTGCTCTTTCGAAATGCGTTCAAACCAAAGATACGAACGCAACAACTAACAAACGGTGACTGGGCAGGACTAGCAGGTCTCTTCGGGGTATCGGTGGACAGCTTGCAGATTGATGGCTCAAATTCTCTAAAGGAGATTACCGTCTATACCTGCATTAAGATCCTTTCTGAAGCGTTAGGTAAGCTCCCGATGAAGATTTATCAAGAAACTGATGCCGGAAAGATAAAAGTAAGCGGAGATTATAGGTACCCATTGCTAAAGCTGAGACCAAACCCATACATGTCAGCCTATGATTTTTGGAAAGTGCTTGAGGTCCTGCGGAACATTCATGGTAACTCTTACGCCTGGCTAGATATTGCCCACCTCGGACGCAATGCCGGGCAAATACAGGGCATGTATCCACTGAAAAGCGAGAACATGAAAGTCTTTGTCGATGATATGGGTTTGTTGTCATCGAAGAATCGCGTCTGGTATCAATACCGTGACGACATGGGCACTGAATATATCATCAACTCTGACGCCGTTTTGCATTTCAAGGGTATGTCAATCAACGGCTTGATTGGATTAAGCACTATTGAAACTCTCCGGAGCACCGTTGAAAATGCCAAAGGTGCTTCTAGTTTTTTGAATGGCAGTTATAAAAAGGGTATGCAGTCAGCTGGAATATTGCAATATACAGGTGATTTGAGCGAAGAGGGAAAAGGTAAGCTGCGTACAAAGTTTGAATCGATGACAAGCGGGTTAATTAACGCCAATCGCATTGCCGTAATGCCACTCGGTGTTCAATACCAACCCCTAACATTAAAACTTACTGATGCGCAATTCCTTGAAAATACAAACTTCACAGTCCAGCAGCTCACCGCCGCATATGGCATTAAGCCCCACCAGGTCAACAACCAAACGAAGACGTCATACGCGTCAACGTCTGAAGCTAACAGAGAATTCTACACAGATACGTTGCTCGCCATCTTTACGATGTACGAACAAGAGCTCAGCTATAAGCTTTTTCTCCCTAGAGAAATTACAGATGGGTATTATGCTAAGTTTAGCGCCGACGTGATCCTGCGAGCGGATCCGGAAAAGAGGTACCTCATGTACAAGGACGCGGTACAAAATATGCTCAAAACCCCGAATGAGTGTAGGTCGATGGAAGAGGATCCACCGATGCCAGGGGGTGACATGCTCTATGGAAATGCTGCACTTGCCCCGGCCACCCTACTTTCGGAAGGGGTAGCGTTTAACAAAGGAGGTGATAACAAAAATGGCCAAAGTACTTAATCTGGAATATGTAAATCCGAAGACTAAAGTAAAATCATTCGGAAAAATTGAGATCAAAAATCTGACAGCAAAAAGCGCTGATCTTAGTTTCTACGGCGACATTTGCAGTTCTACATGGGACGCATGGCAGCAAGAGGATATGTGTCCTCAAGACGTGGCCGACTTCCTTAATAGTCTAGACGGCGTGCAGGTTATCAATGTATATATCAACAGTGGTGGCGGAGACAGCTTTGCTGGTCTTGCGATCTACAACATCCTTAAACGTAATTCAGCGCGTAAGGATGTCCATGTCGACGGGCTTGCAGCCTCAGCAGCTTCGGTGATTGCGATGGTCGGCACCCTTGAAGGGAACACTCTTATTATCCCTACAGGGGCACAGCTTATGATCCATAATGCTTGGACAATCGCGATGGGGTACGCCAGTGATTTTCGTCAGGTGGCGGACACGCTTGATAAGGTATCGCAGAGCTATGTTGATGTTTATGCCGAGAATGCTGTTGAGGGAGTTACCAAGGATCAACTCAAGCGAATGTGTGACGCTGAAACCTGGATGACCGGTGCTGAAGCAGCTCAGTATTTTAAAAATATCCAAACCGAAGGAGAGCAGATCGCCGCGTGTGCAGGAAGTGAATTTTTCAGTAAATATAAAAATTTACCTAAGGATCTTAATGTGCAATCCGCAACGCCACCTCCGGCGGATCCACCACCGCCGATCGACCCGCCACAAGATGACAACGAAGACAAAGTCAAACTTGCAAAAGCAAAACTGGCCCTGAGCCTCGCGCTCTGAGGCTATTTTTATTGCCCAAAAATCTAAATTTGAGAGGATGTATGTAAAATGAGCCGTGAACTAAGACAATTATTAGCCGATCTTCAAGCAAAGCAAACCCAATCCCAAGCCCTTATGAGTAAAGAGGGAGTATCTGCCGAAGATCTCAATACAGCATTGGCCGAAGTTAAGGCGATCAAGGCGAAGATTGAAATGCAAAAAGCCATCGATGAGGGCAAGTCATTCAATGATCAAGGTGTTGAAGTAGTACCTGCGCCAGCTCCCGCACCAAGCAGCGCTAAGGAAGACAAATTCGCGTCACTTGAATATAGACAAGCATTTATGGATTACGCAATGAAAGGAAAGTCTTCGTCTGTTCTAGAGTTTAGATCATTGGATACTGCAACAACTACCACTGATGCGGCGGCTGTAATTCCCTCAACAATCCTCAATGAGGTCATCAAAAAGGTCGAGAGCTACGGTCAAATATTTGCTCGTGTTCGCAAAATGGCTGTTAAGGGCGGGGTTACTGTTCCAATATTGGCACTCAAGCCGGTTGCCACATGGATTGGGGAAACCACAGTTTCTGATAAGCAAAAAGTGGACCTTTCCGCCAATATATCGTTTTCCTATTTTGGTCTAGAGTGCAAAATTGCCACATCTATCCTTGCGGATACCGTAACGATTGATCAATTCGAGTCTATCATAATTAACCTTATTGGCGAGGCCATGACAAAGGCGCTCGATATTGCTATTGTCAGTGGCGCCGGAAGTGCAAGTCCAAAAGGTATCACGGTTGATAATCGCGTCCCTGCTGGCCAAATCGTAACACTCTCCTCCGGTGACTTTGTCTCATGGGAAGCCTGGAAGAAAAAGATCTTCGCCAAAATGCCTATGTCTTACAAAGGTGGGGCAACATTCCTCATGGCTTCCGGTACGTTCGAAGGTTATATCGATGGTATGACTGACGCTCAGGGGCAGCCAATTGGTCGTGTTAACTACGGAATTACAGCTGGACCGCAAGAGAGTTTTGGCGGCAAGACAGTCATCGAAGTTGAAGACGATGTTATCAACAACTACGATGATGCGGCTAATGGGGATGTTGTGGGGATCTACTGTAACCTCAACAACTATGGGTTGAACAGCAACATGGCAATGACCATGTTCCGGTATCTTGACCACGAGACTAACCAATACGTCGACAAGGCTATCTTGATTGCAGATGGTAAATTGATCGACCCCAATGGAGTTGTCATTATTAAAAAGGGTGCATAAGGTCTGCTTGATTGGCGGAGAGGTTAAACCCTTCCCGCCTTTCATAAATTTAAACTAAGAAATGGGGGTATGAACTATGTTTCCTTATAACCCAAAGGGGCAAAAGATAAAGACTGATGCAGGAGTATTGTGTGCTCGCGCTTTTCTTGCTCACTTTCAGGTGGCCGCACTCTTGGCGACTGTCGCGAGTGCTACCGGCATTCACGCTGCTATAACTTGTAGCGCAACTCTGGTAACTACTGTGACGACTAATATAACGAACCCGAGCGTACCGCGCAATATCACAGCCATGGCCGGAGGAACAGCCGGAGACATTAAGGCGGTACAGGTATTAATCACGGGCACAGATTTTAACGATAAAGTTATCACAGAATCCTTGCCGGCGTTTACTGTCGATACTGCTGGAATAGTGACGGGCTCTAAAGCATTTAAAACTATCACGTCGATTTCAATTCCGGCTATGGATGGGGCAGGGGCCACGGTGGCTATTGGTTTCGGGGAAAAGTTAGGCCTTCCTTTTAAACTTGCCAATAACACGGTGCTCAAGACTTATTTTGACAGCGTGCTTGAGGCAACAGCGCCAACTGTAACTGTCAGTCCAACTGCTATCGAGAGCAACACTGTTGACCTGAACAGCGCACTGAATAGCAAGGTTGTTGACGTTTATCTCATAGTAGGGTATTAGGAGTGACTTTATGGCTCTCATAGACATTGTGCTACCCTATATTAGGGATGATAGTAGCTCGACCGAAGAAATACAGTCGATCATTGACAGCGCCGTAGCCTACTTGACGAATGCCGGCGTAACTGAAGATGAGACCAATCCCTTGTATATTCTAGCCGTTAAGATGCTGACTGTTCACTGGAACGAAAACCGCGAACCTATCGGATCGACCTCTAAGATTGCTTTTGGCCTTGAGGGAATTATAACCCAACTCCAAAATATTTAAGGTGGTGGCTCCACGTGAACCCAGGAGAGCTAAAAGACAGAATCAACATACAAAACTACGTCAGAGTCCCTAACGAAGCTGGAGAAAAAGTAAAGCAGTGGCAGCCTTATGTAATGGTTTGGGCTAAGTTTCTCGATCCCAGCCTAAAGCGCGATCTGACAACAACTGCTGAGAAAAAAGTTTCAACTATTTCCTATAAGATCGTAATAAGGCATCGAAAAGACATTAACACAACTATGCGCGTGGTTTACGACGGTAACAACTTCAACATTGATCACGTAGACAACATCACGAAGCAGAATATTGAAACACACTTATATTGCACTCTCGTAGAGGAGGGATCTTACAATGAGTAGTTTTGAAATCAGTGGATTAAACGAGTTTGAAAGAGACCTCTTGCGTGTGATTAACCAGAGATACCCAAATGAGGCTAAAAAGTTCATGCGCAAGCAGGCTAATGACGTAAAGAATCAAGCTAAGCGCGATACCCCAAAGGATTCAGG
>DHWG01000088.1:12813-28671 GCA_002413075.1 Desulfosporosinus sp. UBA5188
TTTGCACCAGGGTATCATATGCTTGAAAATGCTGTAACCCAAAAAGAAGCTGAGTTCGACAGAGAATTAAATGCCTTTGTCAGTAACGCCCTGGAGGAATTAAGGCTATGATCGGATACGTCGATATTAAGAAATCCGTCACCGATGTCCTTGAAGCAAATGCAAGTTCTATAGCAGTGATTCCTAATGAAGAACTAAGCGGGTTTGAACCACCTGCTTTTTTTGTACAGATAATGCCCATTAGCGACACGTCCTATATTGACTACGAAGAGAAGCTTTTAACCATCAACATCCATTACTTTTCAGCCGAAAAAACTGATCTAGCTAACTTGAAAATGCTTGATCAGTTAAACCAGGCCTTTTTCAACGTCCTAAAAATTGGTGATCGAGTAATTACCCTAAAGTCTAAACGGCACCAAATCATAGATAACGTATTACAGTTTAAATTTGAATTGGAATTTGCAAATGACTGTGATGTCGTGGAAGTAAACGGCGAGTGGGTAATGCCGACCGAGCTTGATGAATCATTAGGCTATACCAAAGGAGAGCCGGAATACATCGACGGGGTTCCGGTCTACAACAATGGTTCATTAGAGTTCATGCAAGAATTAGAACTCAAGGAGGAATAACAAACTATGGGATTACCTCAAATAAATATTGCGTTTCAAACCTTGGCGGTAACAGCAATTGCCAGAAGCGCAAGGGGCGTTGTTGCGCTCATCCTAAAGGATTCAACCAAGGTCACATTCGACACTAGAATCTACACTGACATAACCCAAATAGACCCACTGGATTGGACAGCGACGAACCTTGATTACATCCAAAAGACTTTCGCAGGGATCCCGACGAAGGTTATCGTCGAAAGGGAAGCTGTGGACGCGGTAGACTACAACGCGGCGTTGACAAGACTTACTAATAAAAAATGGAATTACCTTGCCATCCCCGGAATACTAACTGCAGATGTCGCAACGATTTCAACCTGGATTAAAACACAACGAGACACAAACACAAAGACCTTTAAGGCCGTATTGCCTAATAGCACTTCGGACCATGAGGGTATCGTTAATTTTTCCACAGATGATTTAGTCGTTGGCGCGAAGACCTACACGACAGAAGAGTATTGCTGTAGAGTTGCAGGTATCTTGGCCGGGCTACCTTTCACCAGAAGTTCGACCTATTTTGTCTTAACTGAGGTTGAAAGCATCACCGAAACAGCCACACCTGATGCCGACATTGATGCCGGGAAGCTCATCTTGATCAATGATGGTGAGCACATCAAGTTTGGGCGAGGCGTGAACAGCCTAACCACGACAACCGTGACCAAGGGTGCGAAGTTTAAAAAGATCAAGATCATGGAAGCGATCGATCTTATGCGGGAAGATATTCGGGACACTTTTGACTCTGAATATGTTGGCCAGGTGAACAACTTCTACGACAACAAAGTCCTGTTTTTGACCGCGGTTAACGCTTACCTTAAAGGTCTTCAGGGCGATGAAGTTTTGGATCCAAATTTTACAGCGTTGGCCGAGATTGATATCGACGCTCAAGAGTTGTACTTACAATCGATGGGTACCGACACAAGCGCTTTGACCACAGCCCAACTCAAAGAGTACAACACTGGGAGCCGAGTCTTTATCAAAGCAAGTGGAAGTCCATTGGACGCTATGGAAGACTTAGACTTCACAATGTTAATCGTATAGGAGGGTAACACATGGCTAAGCTCAGAGGAAATAGACAAATCAACGGTTCATGGGGTCAAGTCTGGTTGGATGGCGAATTAGTCTTTGAGGTAGAATCGTTTGAGGCGAAGGTGATTGCCAATAGAGAAACTGTTGTCATTGGCATGGACGAAGACTCGAAGCTAGTCGGCTTAAAGGGTGAAGGAACTCTAAAGGTTAAGAAGGTATTCAGCAGGGGTAAGGAGGCATTGCTGGAAGCTTGGAAGAAGGGTGAAGATCCTCGGAGTTCCTTGGTCGGAAAGCTTAAAGATCCGGATACCGTCGGTAAACAATCTGAGCGGGTTTCGATCGGCAATGTATGGTTTGACGAATTGACACTAATGCAATTTGAGAAGGCAAAGAAGTTGGAAGATGAATACAAGTTCGGTTTTACTCCAAGCGATGCAAGCTTTATGGACACAATTGACGTCCAATAGTAAGACAATAAGAAGGAGATTGATTAACTGTGGAAGCTAAGAAAAAACTAAGTATCGGTGACTTGATTGCTAATGCAGATAAGAATAAAGCCAAAAAAACAGAGACTAGGGAGCTATATGTCAAGTCATTAGATGCAACGATAACGATCACAAAGCCTAGTCGAGCAACAGTGTTAGATTCCTCTGAATTAGGAGAGGGTGAAGCAAATTTATTCGTAGTTTACGAATGTGTATCTGAACCAAATTTCAAAGACTCAACCCTGCAAGATGCCTATAATGTGACCGGATACGAGATACTTGATCAAATATTTGACCCTGGTGAGGTTGATTACATTGCGAAAGAGATCTTGGAGTTTGCTGGTTATGATAAAGGCACCGTCAGCATCGTCGAAGCAGTAAAAAACTAATAAAAGGTAATTCAGAGTTACGCCTCCTGCACTACTACCTGCAGAAAGGAAACACCCTAGATTACCTTTTAAGTCTATCAAATAAGGAGAAGATTTTCCTCTCAGCCAGTATGAGCTTAGCGTATGAGGAAAAAGCAGAAGAATGGAATCAAGGTCACTTAGTCTATTTCGGTAAGTGACCTTTCCTTTTAGCTAGGAGGTGAGACTATGGCTCACGAAATAGGAGCTACCCTGACACTCAGAGATAATATGAGCGCCACCCTGCGTGGTGTCAGGAATGAACAGTCGGCATTTAGACGAGATGTCCAAGCTACACAAAGGACTTTGCGCCAACAAATGCAAGTGCGGTTAGATGCAACAGCTGCCACCAGGACTATCTCACGGATTAGGACCGCAATCGAGCCCCTCAGAAACAGAATAGTTACACAGATAGCAATAAGAGATAACGCTGCCAGGGAAAGACGAAGGATTCAAAATGAACTCAATGCGCTTGGCAGGCGTGCTATTGCGCCCTTGGTGAGCATCAGGAATACTGCAAGCAGTGTTATTGGCAGCATAAGTAGTAAATTGGCAGTATTAAGGGCGGCCGCTGCCGTACCAATAGTTATAGCTACCGCAGTAATTGCGGGTGGAGCAGTTGCCTTAAAGAGCGGTGCAGAACTGGAACAACAGCAGATTTCTATGAAACACTTCATAGGTGTAAATAATCAGGGCAAGAGCGATGCCGAAGTAACTAGGATGCGTGATAGTTATATTACTGCCCTGAGGAAGAACGCAGACGAAACTCCTTTTTCAACCTCGGAGGTTATCGGCGCGGGTTCCAGGGCTGTAAATGTCATGGGTGGAGATACCAAAGGAGCCATGGACCTCGTTAAACTCGCTGGAAATATGGCGGCGCTTAATCCAGGTAAAACAATTAGCGATTCAATGGAAGCGTTGGCTGACGCTAAAAATGGAGAAATGGAACGCCTGAAAGAATTTGGCTTTAAGGTTAGCGCCGACGAATTCAAAGGTTATGCTGGAAAGGGCAAGAATGACGACATGTCAGAGTCCGATACTAAGACAGCATACGGAATGTTGGTTAATAAGCAGTTGAACCCATATTTCAAAGGAGGGTCAGAAAAACTAGCACAAAGTGGAACAGGTCTAATGAGTACAATTACGGGCAACCTTGGATCTAAAGTGCAAGATACAGGATTAAAAATGCTTGAGAAGCTTAAGCCTGTCCTGATTAGTGTCATCGGAATGATTGATAAATACAGTCCGCAAATGGATAAATTGGGGCTAAAAATAGCTGATGGAATAGGGTTTGCAGTCAGCAAACTACCCGTACTGAAACAGCATTTAAAAGATGCGTTTGAAGCTGCTCAACCGGCTATAAATTGGTTAACAACGACAGGGTTTCCCGCAGTCAGAGATCTAATCGGAGGCGTATGGGATAAGGCGAAGGGCGTCTATGATTTCTTCAAAACAAACTGGTCAACGTTAGTGCCTTTCATTGAAGGGATCGCCATTTCTTTTGGAATTTACAAAGGCGTAATGATGGCAATAGAGTTTGCGACGATTGCAGTAACTGCCGCGCAATTAGCTTTAAATTTTGCAATGAATGCAAATCCAATGGGATTGTACATTACACTTATTGGTCTTGCTATAGGAGCTGGAATTCTTCTCTATAAGAATTGGGATACAGTTAGCGCAAAGGCCAGCGAGGTAGGGACAACGATTGGGAATGCATTCAAATCAGGAATAAACATAGCCATTGATGCTATTAATTGGCTAACCGATAAACTTAACGGGGTCCTTGGCTTAATTGGAGTAAAGATCCCTAGTGTAGCTCATATTGCCCTGAGCACCTCGAGCAATAGTACCGCAGACGGAATGCAAGCAGTGAGAGGCGTTGACGGAGACCACGCAACTGGCCTGAGTGTTGTTCCCTTTGATGGATACATCGCCAAACTTCACAAGGGTGAACGAGTGCAAACAGCAAATGAGAACCCATACAACGGCGGCGGATCATCGGGAGGCAAACCAGCGGGAGGAAATAAAACAGAGATAACTATCTACGCAAAAGGTATAACTGGCAGGGAAGTGCTTGATGAGGTTTTGCCTGAGCTCAAATTGGTTTTGCAAAATATGTAGGAGTTGATTTCATTTCATTTCATGGATATTTTCCTTAGCATAAATAATCGAGAGCAGGTCATTCAGCTGCCGGTATTGCCTCAGTCGTTCAGAGTTAAGACAGGTATGAAAAACGAAACCTACGAAACGATTGGGCTTGGTGAGATTAAACTCATCGGCATGCCAATCCTTGCCGCAATCTCAATAGAATCATTCTTCCAGGCAAAAGATTATCCATTTTTGCGTGACCGAACGTATAAATCATGGGAATATGTCGAGATGATTAATGGATGGAAAGTACAGCGCATCCCGATGCGCCTCGTGATAACAGACACACCCATTAATATGTTGTGCGTGGTTGAATCCTTTGAGTATGGGATACAAGACGGCACGGGCGATGTTTACTACTCGTTATCCTTGGCAGAGTTTAAGCTCGTTGAGCTATAAGGTGGTGCAAACTAGGTGCACAAATTAACCTGCATTACAAACAATATGCAGTACGATATCACACCAATCACAGGTTCAATCAACTGGCAGAGTAACATTGATACTCTTGGACAACAACTTAGCTTTGAGGTTGCTTTCAACGATGACCGATTCTTCCCAAAGAACCCAGTTGATTTAGGCAGTCTGATGGTACTCACGGGCGCTAGTGAAATCCTTCGTGCGATTGTAATCAAAGAGGATCGACAAGGCCGTGGCGCTATTAAATATACGGCTTTTGATTATGCTTTTTATTTAAATAAAAGTAAAAATGTATATCAATTTACTAATCTTTCGGCCGATGCAGCCATCAACAAGGTAACTACTGATATGGGCGTCTCGATTGGCTCAATAGCCACTATGAGTACACCGATCACCAAGATATATAAAGACAATACGGGCGCTGATGTAATGAAGGATATCCTTGACCAAGTGTTTAAAGCGACGGGTATTAAATACCGTATGGAGATGCGCGAGGGCAAACTGTTTGTAGAAAAGCAGGAGGATAAGTTGATCCAAGCATCTTTCAAGCTGTTCGAGGCTGGCACATCTATTGATGTAATGGCAGCAATTAGTAGCCCATCTCGTAGCAGGAGCATTGAAGAAATGCGGAACAGCATCAAAATAGTTTCGGGTGATGATAAAAGCGTGAAGATAGTCGGCGAGGCGAAAGATGATGCCTTAATCGCGAAGTATGGTCTACTACAGGATGTACAAAACGTGGAGGACAAAGACATTGCTCAAGCAAATCAGACTGCACAGAACCAACTAAAGGAACTTGGGAAAATAGCTGAAGAGAATGGCATTGACTGTCCGGGTGATGACGCGGTCCGAGCTGGTAGACTCATTGTGGTAACGGAGCAGGTGACAGGTATGTCTGGTAAATATCTAATAAAAGATGTGGCTCATACAGTGAGAGCAAGCATCCATACCATGCACTTAGGGCTGGGAGTGGTTTGATGGATAGCGTAACAGAGTTTGCTAAGATGTTTAGGGAACGTGAAAACAAGCACTACGCAGGGCCTCAGATCGGTGTGGTGGTTGAACTTGCTCCTTATAGTATCAAGATTAGCCTTGACAATCAGATACTACTTACGAAAAAGCAACTCATAATTCCAGATAAATTGATTAACGCAACGGCGGGCGTATTCCAATTGCAGTTAGGTGACGAAGTGATCCTTATTCCTTCAACCGATGAACAGATTTACTTTTTAATTGACAAGGTGGTGAGGATATAGTGGGCGTGCTTCCGGAAGTAGCGCAGCTAGAATTTGCAACGACTACCATCACGGATACAGTAACTGACTTGGGTAAAAGCTTTATGTTCGATTTCAAAAAAGGCGATTTTGTCCTGCTTAATGGCAAACTCGTTTCTACTCAGGGTATCGAAGCCCTAAAAGTATGGATTGAAAAGATACTTAGAACCGAGAAATTTAGGTTCCAGGTGTATACCAAGGATGGCCGACAGGATGAATACGGCGTAACTTTAGAAGATCTAATCATCGGAAAGAACTATCCACTTAAATTCTTTCAGGCCGAGGTACGGAGAGAAGTAACAACGGCGCTCTTAAGACATCCACTGATCCAGAGCATTACGAAATGGACCGTTGTTAAGGGTAACCTCTTACTTAGCATTACGTGTACGGTGAATCTTAACAATGGTACATCGTTTGAGCAAGAGGTGAATTTTTAAATTGGCAGAAACAAAAGACCAAATACAAACAAGAATGCTGAGTAACATCGATGACTCCTATGACAAATCAGAGGGGTCATTTTTCTATGACGCGACTAAGCCTGTAGCTATTGAGTTGGAACTAAAAGATGCAGAAATTAATGCTGCGCTGGATCGCGGATTTGCAACTACGGCAGAGGCTGAATACTTGGACCGTAAGGTATCAGAGCAGGGCGTTATTCGCAAGCCATCGACAAAGGCAACGGGCCCTGTAACTATAACAGGCCAACCGGGGACAGTAATCGAGCTTAGTATGAAAGTAGCTAGTGACGGTGCTACTTATAGCTTCATTACTGAAACTGTCATCGATGGAACGACCATGGAGACGGTAACAGTTGAGTGCGATGCCTATGGTAGCATCGGGAACGCCCCTGTGGGAGCCGTTAAATACTTCCCAATAACTATCTCTGGCCTATCTGCAGTCGTTAACACTGAGGCTTTTACCAATGGCTACGATGGAGAAGGAGATGACGAGTTGCGCGAACGATATTTTGAGAAGGTGCGAACGCCGCCTACTAGCGGCAATAAGTATCATTATAAGAATTGGGCCAAGGAAGTAGTCGGAGTTGGTGATGCCCGCATCTTCCCGTTGTGGGCGGGAAACGGAACCGTGAAAGTTGTGATTGTCGATAGCAATAGGCAGCCAGCCAGTGAGCAACTGGTGACAGACGTGACGGATCATATCGAGGATGAACGCCCGATCGGAGCTACTGTGACGGTAGTATCAGCCACCAGTAAGAGCATTAACGTAACGCTTCATCTGACAATTAGTGGCGGATATACTGAGGAACAAGTCCTAGCTAGTATCCAAGCGAATCTAATCCTATACTTCAAAGAGATTGCCTTCGTGGAAACATACGTCAGTTATGCCCGGATAGGTAGTCTAATTCTTGCCAGCGCGGGGGTACTCGATTACACAATCCTTACGGTCAATACTGGCACTACAAATATTGCCGTTGCTGATACTGAGGTGGCGACCTTAGGCACCGTTACATTAACTTAGGAGGTAATTTATTTGAGTCAGCTATCGGATTACTTAGAGAATGTATTAATCAATGCGGTACTCCGGAATACTCCATACAGTTCACCAGCAACAGTATACGTGGGGCTTTTTACATCTGACCCAACTGATGCGGGTACCGGAACAGAGGTAACAGGAGGGGCATATCAGCGTATGCCTGTTACATTTACGGCGCCGACTGATGGCCAAGTATCAAACTCAGCCGATGTCCTTTTCCCGATAGCAACGGCAAACTGGGGAACGATTACGCACGTTGGATTATATGACTCATTAAGTGGCGGCCATTTGTTATTCCATGCACCGTTAGAATTTGCTAAGACCATCAATATTTCAAGTCAGTTCAAAATACCACAAAGCTACCTTATCTCAAGACTTAAGTAGGTGAATGATTATGTCAGCAATTGAACAGCAAACATGGGACGCGGTTCAGACTCTAACGTGGGGTGACTTAGATCCGCACCTGGTCATGGACTTTCGCATGGCGCTATCAGAAGGCGTGGGCGAATTAGGGGCTCAAGGTGTTGACCTGAATATTGGCAAGGCGACTAGCGAAGGCGTTGGCGAGACATTGATTCAGGGCGTAAACATCGAATTTTCACCAATCATTTCAGAAGGCCAAGCCGAGATCATTGTTTCGTGCAGTGTCGCTAAGCGAGATTACAAGACCGAAATGCTAAAGGCACTGCCCACCTACTACTATAATTCGGAGGTAATGAACAATCTCCTTGAGGCTGATACCAAGGAACTCAGGCGTTTAGAGTTCGAACTAGATACTTTCCAAGATAGTCTTTTTATAGACAGTGTCGTGGAGAATGTTAACCGATGGGAGCAGGACCTCGGCATTAGCTCAGATGTCTCGAAACCGTATGATTTCAGGCGTGAGAAAGTAAAAGCGAAGCTGAGAGCGGTAGGGACTACGACAAAGGCTATGATTGAGACGGTCGCGGCAGCGTTTAGCAATGGTGAGGTTGAAGTAATTGAAGATAATGCGAGTTACTCCTTTAAGATTAAATTTACAGGCATAAAAGGAACACCAGCTAATATGGCTGACCTTTCAGCGATCCTTGAAGAGATCAAGCCAGCGCATTTGGCATTTGCCTATGATTACACGTTCAATACTTGGAGTTTTGTGGAGGCAAGGACGTGGCAACAAGTATCAACCTTAACATGGGCCGGGATGCAGACCTTTAACTAAGGAGTGATGAAATGCAATCAACAACTAATTACGGCCTGAAAAAGCCAGAGCTTACCGACAATGTCAAGATATCAGATTTTAATGAGAATGCTGACATTGTTGACACGCAATTGAAGGCTCGGGCAGATGCCCAAACAGCACATGTTGCGGCAGCTGATCCCCATACGCAATACGCCCTTGATACTGACCTAAGCAACCTAGCAGGAGCGGGACGAACGACTGAAACGGTTAAAGGTATTTCCGATGCTGTTGCTGCGCATCAGGCGGATTTAGCGCCGCATGGATCAACATCGGCTGCCGCTGCAAGCAAGTTGATTATTCGAGATGTTGCGGGTAGAGCCAAGGTGGCAGCACCCAGTGCGAGCGATGATATTGCCCGCAAGGATACAGTAGATAACGCTATTGCCGCCTTGGTTAATTCGTCACCGACAACATTAGACACGTTGAAGGAATTAGCAGATGCGTTGGGAGATGATCCCAATTACGCAACCACAACGGCCACACTCATTGGAACCAAAGAAACACCAGCAGGAGCACAGGCAAAAGCCGATGCTGTGCAGACTAATCTTACGGCGCATTCGGCACTCTATTCTACGGAAACAGTTTCAGGACATGTCAAATTAGCAACTGCAACAGAAACAACCACTGGAACAGATAATACAAGAGCAGTACATCCACTTGGGCTAAAATCTGCTACCAACCTTCTTGTTCCATTAACTAAATTAACATGGGAGAAAATAGCTGAACAAACGCTAGTAAGTTCTGTAGTACAAGTTGATTTCACTAGTATACCAAGTGGATATAAAGACTTTAAGATAATATATGATGCTAATAGCATTGGGGGCATAGCAAATTTACTTGTTCGACTAAACAATGATTCCAGTACAAATTATAGGTATGAGGAATTAGTGGGAGGTACTACAGCCGGGGCTGCAGGAACCATAAACTCAACATCTTTAGTATTAACGAGTGGATTATCGCCCACTGGCGCAGCATGCTCTTTCGGGATAATTGAAATATCTAATTTCAATTCATTGAAAGCAAAAAGAATTATAGCAAAATATTATTCAGAATCAAATGCCACGCCCAGCACTTCTACCTTGCAAATACATATAGTAGGAGGAGTATGGAATGACATGACAAATGAAATAAATCAAATATCCCTCATTGCTAGTGTTAATCAGCTTGCTATAGGTAATAGATTCGTTCTATGGGGGTGTAAATAATGGATAAGTTAGTCTTTAATTGCACAACAAGAGAAATAGAAAAAGTTGCTTTTACTGCTGAAGAAATAGTGCAAAGGGAATATGAGGCGAGCTTACCCATCCCCGTACAACCTCCAGCAACAGAGGAGCGTTTACTGGCCGCCGAGGAAGCTATCAATCTATTATTAGGATTATAAAATATTTAGGAGGTAAGTAAAGATGAGTAGATTATATCCGTTTATTTTAAACATGTGGATTATGGGAAAAGACGAGGCTTATGTTAACAATGCTTTGGCCAAAGTGTATATCACAGCAGTAGAAAGAGACGCGATTCTTGCAACTCCACAAGTTGCTTAGTGAACAATAGACTTATTATGCGCAGTTATGCGTATGAATATGTGTAAACAACTCAAACCCCACAATCTGGTATATAATCACCTTATCGGGGGTGGTTATGTTGGCGAGGAAATCCTTGAACATTACGATCGAGCCAGGTATCTACGAAGAATTTTGTGAGTATGCGGGCAAGAAGGGTATTCGAGTTTCTCCATGGGTTAGTGCAAAGATGAAAGAGTTTATCGAAGAGGAAAGAGAAGCTGAGGCTGAGAAAGCTAAAAGAGCGAAAAGGTAATAAAAGGAGGGTGATAATGTGATAATCCCCTCCTTTTACGTTCCTTGGTTTTGGCTTTTGATGGTTATTGCTTTCGAAGCACAAATTAACGTGCCGTATTACCAAATTTCATTTGCTCACTTGTTTGCTCAGTTGGCTTCAAGTAATCGTTTTGTGGAGGGGTGTCGAAAAGTGAATCGTGCCCCAATTTAGCCGCTGCGAAAGTAGTAAGTAGCCCATATACCATATTGCTGAAAACGTAAGAAAGGTTGCTTGCCGCATCTTTAGGTTTAACGCTATTCTGGGGGACAACATTCGGAATGGCTGTAGCTATTGCTCCAATGCCAATTCCGGCCAATACTCCTTTTGGTATAAGTTTATCCCGCCCGTTTTTCGACATGTCATTGATTATATATTTAGCGCCTAAAATGCTCACAGCGGCAGTCATAATTAGTCCAAGAGCTTGCCCTCTTACACTTTGCGCTTCACTCTTTGAGACAAACATCCCAGCTGAAGCCTCCCTATACGACCTTTTGGATATACCTGCATGGCGCGAGATTGTATCAATAGCTATAATACCTACTTGACCAATTAGTCCTGAAACTATTGATAGAGTATTTCTATCCTTAATCTTTTCCAAATTAATTTCCTCCCCCAATTTTTCTTTATTGTTTGATAAAATCAGCAAGTTTAGTCTGGATGATTAAGTAAATAGTGAATATATGTACCAATATTTAATGTGCTACATCAAAATTTTCTCCATAAATGGCTATAAACCCTTATAAATAGCTGTTTATGGATATGATCGAGAATAGACGCATTATGCGCAGTAAGAAAGCCCCTGATTTTAGCGATCAGGGGCACTATAATTGGCATAGGAAAGTGAGACAAAAAAAGATGGAAGAAAAAAACAAAACGAATATAATCGAAACAGGAGTTGTTGAAGTTAAAGTTACAGCGAACTGGGGAACAGGAGAATCAATTCAAATGAATAATGATGCTGAACCAATAAAGAACATATTATGTCTAGCAACGAAGGCCCCTGATTTTAGCGATCAGGGGCTTAGTAATTCATAAGAAAGGAGTGAGTTGAATGGCTGACGAAGTAAAAAATGAAGCCCCTTGCAAAGCAGAGACTCCTATTGAGGAAATTAAAATTTCCATAAACATTAAATTTGATGGGCTTAAGGAATTAACCGAACTAACGGAATCCTTGGCACGTTTTCGGGAAAAAGGGCTTACTGTTAGGACAAGTATTTAGAATCCTAATTTTTCTGAAACATAATTTTTCATGGCTCCGGACATCATTTCGCCCCATGTGCTAAATCTAGTTGTAGCTGCAACTATCTTATCCATTTGTTCTTCCGGCATTGCCTTAAAATCTTCTTGGGAATTGATTCCGCTAGCTGATAAGAATTCTTCGAGGTTGTCAAACTGTGTATACTCCATCATAAATCCGGGCGTAAGAAGTTCTTTAAATTGAACTTTACGCTCTCCCTCTAATTCTTGAGCTGCTCCTTCGAGACGTTTCATTTCTTTTTCAAAGTTATCAAATCCTGTAATTTTTACACTCATGGTTCCCACCTCCCCTCTGGCCGGGATAGGTTAATCTGCACAACTACCAATTTCGACACAAAGGAGGAAAACCCTGTAAATTAAAAATGAAACCAGTCTCAAATTGGTTAGCGCTTGCGATTATCAAAGTGCATGCTACCAATGCTTACTTCAGCAAACGCCTCAGTGGGCGTTTCCTTTATGTACAAAATGAAGGGTGGTGATCTTTATGTGGTGGTGGTGGTTTTTTATTACTAGCATGTAGGATATGGACAATCTTAGCGTCATAAGTTGGAGGGCTACAATATGCCCTCCTTTTGTGTGGGCTAGGGGCGTGGGTTAGGAGGGAATGACAATTATGGTAGAAGTGCACGTATGTCAAATGAGGTCCGAATTTGATCACATAAAACAGGACATGCTCGACATGAAAGCGACTGCCAGAGAACAGAACTTTGATGTTAAGGAAATTATCAAAGAGCAGGGTAAAGATATGCTTTTGATGCGCGACTCTCACACCGAAACTAAAATCTACATCAAGCAGATCCAAGCATCCCAAGACGCTATGTCTAGCGAAAACAAAGCCAGTCAGAAGGAACTAAAGGATAATCAAGCGCTATTGATGCAGGGTATCCAAGAGCTTAAGGAAGAGCCAGCTAAAGCTCATAAAGCTAAGGATATGGTTGTATGGACATTTGCGATAACTTGGGTTTTGAGTAATGCCTTTGGTCTTATAAAAACGTTTGCCCCAAAATTGATCGGTCAGTAGAAAGGAGATAACATGCCTAACTATTTAGCAGACAAGCCTAGATTATGTATTGACCCCGGTCATGGTGGTTATGACCCAGGGGCAGTCGGTAATGGCCTACAGGAGAAGGACATCACGCTTGCTATTTGCCTACAACTAAAGCCAATGCTCGAATTTAACGGAATCGATGTATGCCTGACGCGGGACGGTGATTATGCACCAGGACACTTGGAGAATCAACTAAATAATGAGCTTAACTATCGCTCAATAATCTCCAATAACTTTGGAGCTGATCTATTCGTCTCTATCCATATTAACTCGGGCGGAGGAACAGGGGAAGAGATCCTCATTTCGGGGACAGGTGGCAAAGGTGAAGATGCTGCCGATAAGTTGCTGTATTATTTGCAACAAGTCGATGGGTGGGCCAATAGAGGGGTCAAGGTTCAGAACGTATCTGTACTGGGTGGCAAGACCAACGCATCGGCGATCCTGACGGAGAACGGATTTATTGATAGCGCAGCGGATACTGCCAAGCTCAAAGACTCCAATTACATCCACTCTTTAGTCGTTGCCCATGCCAAAGGTATTTGTGATTATTTCGGATTAACCTATAAGGAAGGAGTGGTTTTCAAAGTGGCAGACGTACCAAAAAAGGTAATAGATCCAAACGACATTTATCTATCGGTCCGAGTCCTTGAACCTTTAGCGGATCAGGCGATCAAGGATATCAACAAATTAGGTTTTGCAGCAAAGCGAATGGACTTAGCTTGACCCCGACATTTATGCCGTGAGCAAATCGGCAAGCGCTTGCCAAAATGAAATGGAGGTGAGGTCATGAGCATTATACTTGCCTTACTAGTGATCGTGGTGTGTTTATTAATGCTAGGTGCAACAAGTCAGCCCCATATGTTGAATCCAGAACACCCTAAAATTAGACATCCTCGGGATGAAAAGATTAATTTGGTAGTCAAGCAGACCTAAGCAGGAAATAACCTGCTTTTAATTTTGCCCAAAATGAAAGGGGATTTCTTCATGTCAGACAAACTAAAATCGCGTAAACTGTGGGCCTTCATCGGAATCGTTGCTCTCGTCATGGCCAATTTTGTTTTCAAACTCGGGATGCCAACGGAGGATGTTCTATATCTTGTCATTGCTTCTGCATCGTATATCCTTGGTCAAGGCTATGTCGATGCCAAGCAACAGAAGGTAGACGTTCTACCATCGGCTGATCTTGCCAATTCAGTTACCAATATTATTCAAGCAGAGATTGCGAAGACGGGTTTCGGAAAGAACTTGCCTATGGAAGAAATTCTAGCTATGTTTAAAACTATTATTAGCCAAGAATTATCCAAGATTAATACGTTTACGATTAGCCCAACTGTGGTAACGGCTCCAATTCCTGATCCGGCTCCTGCGCCGACTACCGATACGGTCCAGCAAGCAGTATAAATAGACGTGACGAAAGCCCTCCTGCCTTAATTGGTGGGAGGGCTTTTTTGCGTTATACATGTACGTTGTTATTAACCATATATAACCAAAACACAACGAAACTGTTGAGTTTTATACAGTATTGTTATAAACTTACGGGCGGGGGTGTTTTATATGGCGGAAATTGCAACGAGTGTTGAAGAGATGTCTACTGCAATCAAGACAGTGATAGATAAGGTTGAACCGGGGGACTATTGGGATAGAATTTCTCAGTACATGGCAACGGATCCGGCCTTGTTTTTCAGAGCTCTTGAAATCAGGTATGTGGGTAAGAAACGACTAGAGAAGTTACTGGTAGCAATGACTTATGAAGTAAAAGGACAAGAAGGCAATAGTGTCGAGGTTTTTTTGCATAAACAAATATCTAATTTACTTAACGATCATGTAGCATTATTTACAGTAGGCTATGAGTCTATGGAAATTGAAAAATTCGTGGAAAAGCTTCTTCGTAATGGAGTAAAGGCACTTATCGACGTACGGGAAAAACCAATCAGTCGCAAAAGAGGTTTTGCGAAAACTGCTTTGAGTGGCGCTTTGGAAAGTGCAGGTATCAAGTATATCCATATTCGTGAATTAGGTAGCCCGGGGGATGCGCGAAAAGGGTTACATGATAATAACAATTGGGTAGAATTCACTGAAAAATATATGCAACATTTGGCAGGACAAAGGGATATCCTTGTCGAATTGTCAACAAAGATCAAGAAAGGGTTATTTTGCCTAATGTGCTTTGAGAGGGATTTTAATCAATGCCATCGTAGCCTGCTGGCAAAGGAACTGCAAAAACTATGTAATATTGAGGTGATTCATTTGTGAGGACCACGGTGGGGTGGAAGCGTGAACGAATTTTGATCTTAGTAAAGGCGTACCCACAGCCAAGCAAAAAGTATGGTGAATCAGTTTGTACGGCTGGTATAACATCTTCTGGAAATTGGATACGTATATATCCAGTGGAGTTCAGGAATTTGCCAATCGAAAGTAAGTTTGAAAAATGGAGTTGGATAGAGGCAAATATCATTAAATCCAGTGATCCTCGACCAGAGTCACATAAAATTGACCATGATTCGATAATTAACTTACATAAAATTGACACAAGTAGATATTGGAAGAGTAGAAAAGAAATTTTGTTGCCATTATGCACAAGTTCA
>DHWG01000088.1:28782-30007 GCA_002413075.1 Desulfosporosinus sp. UBA5188
CATATACTTCAAATACTTGACTGGGAAATAAATCAGTCTTTTAGAAAATGGAAAATTGACTATGGTTCTGAAGAGATCGCTCTCGAAATGATCCGAAAAAAATACTTTGAGGAATTTACTCAAAAATGTGACTTGTATTTCATAATGGGGACATTAAAGTCTCTGGATAAGTTTCGGCAGTTTTCGATTATCGGATTAGTCTATCCACCTAAAGTGAATTATGAGCAGTTTTCATTATTCTAAATAAACGCTTCAACAATTGATGATAAAGTCCTTACTGTTGTGGTAAGGGCCTTTTTAACATATTAAAAGTATAAATCTTTGATTGTTCTTCCTTATTTGTATGTTTGGTATAATGGAGCTATGGAAACAATCGTAAATTTTCAGAGTGTTTGGTAAACTGGTCCAATTGGTTCAATAAATCCTCCGGTGAAAATTCCAGTGTTTGTAATTCACTATTTGAAGATGAGTCAGTCAAAGGTTTGGAACCCGTTGTTTCCGGAGGCACGACCGCCCTGACGAAAATAGTGGTTAAAAGTTCTAATATCAGTAAAGGCAAGGCTCCTCGCACGCCTGGTAACGTAAACAAAGGAAAAGTAAGAAAGACACTCGGACCAAAGGGCTTATCTGTAAAATCGCCATAGATGCTTAAAGCAAATACTAGGGGAATCTCTGGTGTTTCAACAGTAAATGTCCCAGTAATAGCTTGATCGGTTGAAGGAAAATCTGTGCCGGTTGAAGGCTGGACATTGCCGCGTGACATCGAGACCAAAAAATCCTGTAAATCACTTAGCGACATCTGCACAGTTTGTTCTGGAGATATAACGGGACCTTTCTGAACCGACAGATCAAAAAAATGGTTAGCAATAAACAGGAAAATTTGGGCAGCAACGAGAACACCTACGGAAGCAAATACCTTTCCCGTTAACAGTGGTTGTAAGAAAAAAAACGTAGCACTTCCCGGTACCGAACTAATCGGAGCAAAAATGGAAATACCCAAATTTAATGGTTCTTTAGAAACAGAAGAAACAGGTTCACAAGGATTCGACCTAGGTAATGAAGGCATGCTATTAAGAAATGATGAAAAAATATTGTCCATTCATCTAATCCCCTCTTTCTATTCTAGCTTATGGGGGAGTTTCTATATATGTACCTTAGCGTTTTTCTTTTACCTAATTTTAAAATACGCGATAGGAGTTGAATCCATGAAAATCCTCTCAACCCC
>DHWG01000088.1:30233-31545 GCA_002413075.1 Desulfosporosinus sp. UBA5188
GAACTGCAGACCTGTAAGTGGTTATTGTGGAAGATTTAGAGTTCCCAACCTTTCCGTACAAGCATATTATAATAAGGGTTCTCTCTTAAAATACTTTGCCTTCATCGGAAACGATGGGGGTCTTTATGTTTGCCCTGACTATATATGACACGTTTTACCCAAGACATGTGTAATAATTAGCGCAAGAGAGGAGCGAACAAATATGCTTTTAACCAACGAAACTCTAGGCAAAAGGGTAGCTTGCTTTGTTTAGTATAAAACCGGCTAAACCTCTACCGAAGGTTAAATATGAGGAGCAAAGAGCCAGGTGCTTATGCCTGGCTCTGCATATAAATATAAATTAAAACCGCCGCCGTCGAAAGAAGAATGGATCAAAAAATGGAAAGAAAAACGGGAAAAAGAACGGGAAAAAGAAATCATCTCTATTAGAACGCCTTAAGCCAACCATAATAACTATCCTCCTTTCTCGTAGTGAAGATGGAAAATGGTAATTTATAGTGTCTGTACAAAGTATGCAGCTTGTTCTGTAAAGGTTCGGCTATAGTGATACTGGACAATCGGGGAATACAGAGATTTTATATGATTATGGACAATCAAGGAGTGAGAATGAAATGAATTAGTTAACGCATATGATTGGTTAGACCAGAGCTGAGCCTAGCATGATAATGAATGCGCTTAGTCTACGGTGGGGGCCTTTTTTTGTTTTCAAGGATCATCAAGCTGCCCAGCGACATTCTAATAATTAAAGGCTACCACCTTTTTGGATGATAGCCTTATTGGTGGATTCTTTTAGAAAATAACTCCTAAAGCGATAAGGATCAAAATAGCAATTGCGATAATTGCTACACCAACGCCAGGACCAACGCCGCCGGTGACAGGGGGGCAACATACAGGGGGACGACAACATGATCCACTCATTCCGCCGTAACCCATTCCACCATAACCCATTCCGAACATTAGCAAGTTCCTCCTTCCTAAATTAGAATACGATTCCCAGTGCGATAAGCAGAAGAATAATTACGACAACAATTGCGATTCCTTCTCCAAAACGGTTTCTTTCGGGCCGACAACAATCATCACGATCAACACCGCCGAATGCCATTTGCATTTCCTCCTTTGCCAAGAGATAGTACATGATATGCACAGGCTTGAACAAATGGAACAATATGGAATGTCTGAGTTGAGTACCTGCAAGTGGTTTTTGCATAAGATGTAGAGGGAGAGTTGACCACGCTCTCCCTATCTATATTAAATGGCAGTCACACTATACAATATGTTTGCTCGTCCAAAAAGGTTACGAACTTGTCCTGCT
>DHWG01000041.1:0-1509 GCA_002413075.1 Desulfosporosinus sp. UBA5188
GAGATTAGAGATTAGAGATTAGTTGGTTGATTGGTATGTCGCTAATGTAGTTATGTAGGTCTGTGGATATTGCTATATCCATGTAGGTAGGTAGGTAGGTAGGTAGGTATGTAGGGGCACGATGCATCGTGCCCTTTCTGGATAGCGGGGCAAGTTGCCCCAACGAAGAGAGAGATGAGCACGCGTATGCCTTCCTTATATATACATGTTCCGTTTTGTGTTCAAAAATGTGATTACTGTGCGTTTTATTCTCAGTCTTTGGTTGATTCCCCCAAAGGTCTCATCGCCGTGTATTTAGAGGGCTTAGAAGTCGAAATGGCGAAGCGGCAAAAAGATGCCCCACACGGGGTATCTTCTCTTTTTATCGGAGGTGGCACACCGACGGCGTTAAAGGACGAGGACCTAGAGACCTTGATGGCCATGCTCCAGCGTAATTTTCATCTGAATCCAGGGGCTGAGTTGACCATTGAAGGGAATCCAGGAACGATTACACCTTCAAAGTTAGAGATCTTACGTCGCTACGGGATCAATCGTTTCTCGCTCGGGGTTCAAGCTTTTGATGACAAATTGCTAAGCGCTGTGGGACGTATTCATACTGCTCAAGAAGCTCGGGAAGCGATTGGACGTTTGAGAGCGGCAGGATTTGATAATATTAGCCTGGATTTGATGTTTGGACTTCCGGCACAGGCTATGGGGACTTGGCAAGCAACCTTAGAGGAGGCCTTGTCTTATGCACCGGAACATCTATCCCTCTATGGATTAATGTTAGAAGAAGGGACCCCGCTTTATGAGCGGTATAAAGAAGGATCGGACGATAAGATAGATGGGTTAGAAACCGTGGAAATAGAGGCCAAAGCACGATGTTATCCAACAGGATCCGTGCAGAGTGACGCACTTCCAGATGATGAATTACAAGCGGAGATGCATGATTGGGCTGTAGAACGGTTAAAAAAGGCGGGATATACCAATTACGAAACATCTAATTTTGCGCGTCCAGGTTATGAATGTCAGCATAATCTAGGCTACTGGCGGGGAGAAGATTATTTGGGGTTAGGCCCAGGTGGGGTCTCTTGCTTAAACAGGGTTCGTTGGAAAAATATCGAAGACGTACGCGCTTATCAAAGTCGCCTACTTAAGGAGCAAGACCCTGTCGAGGAAGCTGGTCCGGAAGCCTTATCGTTACAGGAGTGCATGGCGGAACGTATGATTTTGGGACTGCGTCTCGAGGAGGGCGTTCATCTAACGTCGTTTAGAAATGATTTTGGAGTCGATCTTAGGGATATTTATAGGGATGTGTTGGAACGCTATAAGGATAAGGATGTACTTACATATCAGGGCGACTATTTACGGTTGAATCCTAAGTACGCTTTTGTGGCTAACGGGATTTTGAGTGACTTTGTCTAAGCGGGGACTTGGGTGACACCGCGCTCCATGCTTACGACGGTCCCTTCTCGCCATCCATGGCTACAGGGACACTCGTCCATCCATGGACAGCGGTCCCTTCTCGCC
>DHWG01000041.1:1704-8846 GCA_002413075.1 Desulfosporosinus sp. UBA5188
GTGTCACCGGAGCCAAGGATGGCGGGAGGGGACCTTGGCTCGGTTGGCAGCGGTGTACGTCCTTGTACACCGCCACCGCCGTATGAAAGCGCTCTTTAGTCAAGTTTGATACGCTGCTTAATCAAAGAAGTTTCCTTTTGTAAGCGCGAAGTTCCAGGCTAAATACGAGGGTGTTCGCTACCCCGTAGCTGGGGTCGCTTACACGGAGTTTGCTAGACTGCTTACGTAGAGACGTCGCGCTAGTGTCACACAAGTCCCTGGCTTGGGACTGGGGTCACTGGGGTCACATGAACAGTAATGAGGAGAAGGAACTTATACGCTGCCTACCGCATGCAAGCGCTCTTCAGTCAGGTTTGATGACGGCTCGATCATAAGGGATGCTTCCAGCTTGCAGCTTTCGGTAAGACGTCGCGGCTATGTGACACAAAGCGTCGGTCTGGGCACAAGGCGTAGGGATCAGCCCTTTTCTGTGGGAAAATACAGGCAATTGATCTTCTGAGGTCGCTTGAAGGCTCTTTATAAGCTTTGTTTGTTCAATAAAAATTGATAATAATTATTTTGAAATGATTATTGACAAAGCGAATACTGAGTGTTAATGTATAAATATCAGCTGTTAGCACTCATCAAGTGAGAGTGCTAACAACATATCAACAAGAACAAGCGATGTATAAACGTGGGATATTTAAGCGGAGAGGGGCAGTCTTCGGAAAGGTGGGGAAGCAGGTATGCAGATGGATGAACGCAAACGCAAGATACTAAGGGCGATTGTTTTGGACTATATTGCTACGGCGGAACCCATTGGTTCACGAACGATTGCACGTAAGTTCGATCTTGGTGTATCCCCCGCTACGATTCGTAATGAGATGGCTGATTTAGAAGATTTAGGACTCATTGAACAACCTTATACTTCTGCGGGGCGAATTCCTTCGGATGCAGGGTATCGGTATTTTGTGGATTGCCTCATGGATCCTCAGGAGCTTAGTGAAGAGCAAAAAAAAACGATTGAACGCGAAAGCACGAAACAAATCCATGAGATTCAAGAAGTTATTTCCCATACGAGTAAGCTGCTGTCTGAACTTACGAGCTTAACGAGTATTGTACTTGGACCGCATAAGGGGAAAAGCACGTTTGGGAAGATGCATTTTCTGCCGTATCAACCAGGCCAGGTTATTATGGTCATCGTGAAGGAAAACGGTGTGGTTGAAAACCATATTGTCGATGTTGGAGAAAATCTTACGGTTGAAGAGCTGCAACATGTTGCGGGAGTCTTTAATCAAAAAATGCGAGGCTATTCTCCAGGTCAGGTTAAACGGAGTTTGTTGCATGATATCTATAGTGAATTGTCCAGACAAAGGATTCTGATTGATAATACGATGGATATGCTCAGGACTATTTTGGACGATCACGATGGAGACGAACGCATCTATCTTGGTGGAACGCTCAATATGCTCAACCAGCCTGAATTTAAGGATTTAGATAAGGTTAAGACCTTATTTAAAGTGTTTGAGGAAAATGGATCCTTAAAAAAATTATTACATCCGCTCCATGAAGGGTTAAATGTTACCATTGGTGGAGAAAATATGTTAAAAGAATTCCGAGATTGTAGTTTGATTTCTGCCTCCTATAAAGTGAACGGGATTACCATCGGGGCGGTGGGGGTTCTTGGGCCAACGCGTATGGATTACGGCAAAGTAATTGCTATTGTTGACTGTATGACGCGTAGTTTGACGGGAGTTTTGACGGGTAGAAGATTGTAGGTAGCAAGGATGAAAACAAATCCAAACCCATGAAATGGCTAATTTTGGACTGGAAACCAATTCGAGGGGAAGGTCCTTAAATAATAAATGGTGTCAATTTTATTAAGCACGAGAGGTGATTATAGATGGCGCAAAGGAGAGATGAAACTCTCAAAGACCCAAAGGTGAGTAAGGACAAGGATATGGAGGGCAAAGGGCTTGAATCAAAAAAAACCATCCTGGATGAAGGAAGCCTGGATGACGAGGATATGACCTCCCAAGAAACAAATCTGACGCTTAAAGCGGAGCTTGTTAAGGCGAAAGCTTTAGCCGAAGACCATTATAGTCAGTTGCAACGTTTGCAGGCAGATTTTGATAACTATCGGAAACGGACTCAGAAGGAAAAAATAGAGCTCATTAAATATGCCTCTGAACGCCTTGTGGGAGATCTGCTTCCTGTACTCGACAATTTTGATCGCGCGGTGAGTGCGGCTAAAGTCAATCCGGATTTTACATCCTTTTCGCAAGGGGTGGAGATGATTCTTCGTCAAATGCAAACGGCACTCAGCAAAGAAGGTCTAAAGGCCATGGAGGCTGTCGGCCAACCTTTTGATCCGAATCTGCATGATGCGGTGCTCCGAGTGGAGTCAGAAGAGTATCCTGAAAATACGGTTGTTGAAGAAGTTCAAAAAGGTTATTATCTGAAAGAAAAATTATTACGTCCATGTATGGTTAAAGTTTCTAATTAGTTAATTTAAGGGGGAAAAAATAATGGGAAAAATTATTGGTATTGACTTAGGTACAACAAACTCCTGCGTAGCAGTTATGGAAGGTGGAGAAGCGGTTGTTATCCCTAATGCCGAGGGAAATCGCACCACGCCATCAGTCGTAGGTTTTTCAAAAACAGACGAGCGGTTAGTCGGACAAGTGGCCAAGCGCCAATCCGTTTCTAATCCTGATAAAACAGTCAGTTCGATCAAACGACATATGGGGACTGATTTTAAAGTAAAAATTGGCGATAAGACGTATAGCCCACAAGAAATTTCGGCGATGATTCTCCAAAAGCTTAAAGCCGATGCTGAAGCTTATCTCGGTCAACCAGTTACTCAAGCGGTTATTACTGTACCGGCCTATTTCACAGACGCTCAACGTCAAGCAACGAAAGATGCTGGAGCAATTTCCGGCCTTGAAGTCCTTCGAATTATCAACGAGCCTACAGCAGCAGCGCTTGCTTATGGACTTGACAAAAAAGATGATTCAACGGTTTTGGTCTTTGACTTAGGGGGCGGAACGTTTGATGTTTCCATCCTCGAATTAAGCCAAGGCATGGTCGAAGTCAAAGCAACGAGTGGTAATAACCATTTGGGCGGCGACGATTTTGACCAACGTTTGATCGACTATATGGTGAAAGAATACAAGAAAAGTAATGGCGCTGATCTTTCTAAAGACCGTGTTGCGTTGCAACGTCTCAAAGAAGCGGCTGAAAAAGCTAAGATTGAACTGTCTGGTGTGACGAATTCAAATGTTAATCTGCCGTTTATCACGATGACTGAAGAAGGACCACAACATTTGGATATGAATATTTCCCGTGCAAAATTCGAGGAAATTATCTCAGACCTCGTGGATTCAACCCTTGGACCAACACGTCAAGCCCTTGAAGATGCCAAACTTTCTTGGGATAAGATTGATCAGATCATTTTAGTGGGTGGATCAACCCGTATTCCTTCGGTTGTTGAAGCGATTAAGAAATTAAGCGGCAAAGAACCTCACAAAGGCGTTAACCCAGATGAAGTGGTTGCCATGGGTGCCGCAATTCAAGGTGGCGTTCTCAGCGGAGAAGTAAAAGATATGATCTTGCTGGATGTTACCCCGCTGTCCTTAGGGATTGAGACTCTGGGCGGAGTATTTACTCGGATCATTGAACGCAACTCTACGATTCCTACCACCAAATCTCAAACGTTCTCAACGGCTGCAGACAATCAAACCTCGACCGATATTCATGTTCTTCAAGGGGAGCGTGAAATGGCGAGTTATAATAAGACGCTTGGGCGTTTCCAACTCACAGGTATTCCACCAGCACCTCGTGGCATTCCCCAAATCGAAGTTAAATTCGATATTGACGCCAATGGCATTGTTCATGTATCCGCCAAAGACATGGCAACAGGCAATGAACAGAAAGTAACGATTACTTCCTCCGCTGGTCTCTCAAAAGATGAGATCGAAAAGATGAAGCAAGATGCTGAACTCCATGCCGAGGAAGATAAGAAGAGCCGAGAACTGATCGATGCTAAGAACCAAGCCGATTCACTCGCTTATCAAACTGAGAAAACCATGAAGGAATTCGAAGGCAAGGGCGATGCTGCGGAAGTTGAAACGATTAATACCGCTGTACACGATCTGAAAAATGCGGGTACCGGCGAAAGCGTTGAAGAGATTACCGCAAAAACAGAAGCGTTGAACAAAGTACTCCATCCTTACATTGAAAAAATGTATAAGGAGAAAGCGGAACAAGAGAAGGCTGCAGGAGAAGGCGCACAACCTGGCGCTGAAGAGACTAAAAAGGATGACGACGTTGTGGATGCTGAGTTTACTGAAGTCAAGGAAGAGAAGAAAGAATAGTCCTATTACAACATGATCTGGCATAGGCTAGGTACTAGATAATATTGGGTGCAAAGGTGTTCAAGCCTTTGCACCCCCATTTGTTTATGGAATAATATTTCCATTTATTTGGAGAATACCTTGTGCTTAAGGGATAAGGATCATATAATATTATAGGACTTATAACAACAGAACGGAAAGACAAGCAGGAGTGTGAAAGAAAAACATGAAACGCGATATCTATGAAGTGCTCGGGGTCGAGAAAACAGCCGACGAACAGGAAATAAAAAAAGCCTATAGGAAGTTAGCCCGCCAATACCACCCTGATGTCAACCAGGGCGATAAAGGCGCGGAAGCAAAGTTTAAGGAAGTTACTGATGCCTATGATGTTCTGAGCGATTCGGAGAAGAGAGCGCGTTATGACCAATTTGGTCATGCCGGGACAGATCCCAACCAGGGTGGCGGATTTGGCGATGCTGGGGGCTTCGGGGACATCTTCGATATGTTTTTTGGCGGTGGTGGCGGAGGTCAACGACGTGGTGGTCCTCAACGTGGGGGCGATTTGCGCTATGCGATGTCCTTGACGTTTGAAGAAGCTGTGTTTGGCGTGGAGAAAGAAATTCAGATTCCACGGGATGAAACTTGCTGGGATTGTCAGGGTTCTGGAGCAGCTCCAGGAACCCATCCAACGACATGCACCCAGTGTCACGGGAGCGGGCAAGTGAAAGTCTTGCAACGTACGCCTTTTGGTCAAATTCAGACCGCCCGAACGTGTCCTACCTGTCATGGGGAAGGAAAAATTGTCAGTACGCCTTGCTCAACCTGTAATGGACAAGGGAAAACCCGAAAGGTTAAAACTATCAAAATAAGCATTCCACAAGGCTCTGAGGATGGCTTAAACTTAAGACTCAGCGGAGATGGTGAAGCTGGTGCCAAAGGTGGTCCGGCGGGAGATCTCTATATTGTTTTGCAGGTTAAACAGCATAAGTTCTTTGAACGTGAAGGAAATGACATTTATTGTGAGGTCCCCATTACTTTCATCCAGGCGGCTCTGGGGGCAGAGATCGATGTTCCCACTCTAGACGGAGTGGTTAAGATGAAGATCTCCGAAGGGACACAAACGGCCACGGTTTTCCGGCTTAAAGGGCACGGAGTACCCAATCGTCGAGGGAGTGGTCGCGGAGATCAGCATGTCCGCACTGTCTTGACAACGCCGACGAAACTGAATGAAAAGCAAAAGTCACTGTTGCGTGAATTCGGGGAAGCGACGCCTGAACACCAACAAATGGGTAAAAAATCCTTGTTTGAAAAGTTTAAAGAAAACCTGCGCGATGCGATGGGTAGCTAAAAAGGAGTAATAACAATGGATTGGCGAGAAGTAGCGGTAACAGTTTCATCTGAAGGAGAAGAAGCTGTTGCCGATCTTTTTTATCAGTTAGGGTGTCCTGGTGTGAGTGTGGAGAACCCGGAACTTATACGCAGTTATATAGAATCCGGAAACTGGGATTACCATGACTTTGGAGACGTGGAATTTACAGGAACTTCTGTGGTGAAAGGGTATTTTTCTGAGGATGACGCGCTGAAAGGCCAGCTTCAAAGGTTGGATCTAGGACTTCGCGAACTGTTAGAACGCTCACCAAATTGGGTGATACAGGTCAAAGGGCTCTCCTTAAAGGATGAGGATTGGGAAACCTCATGGAAGGCTTATTTTAAGCCGACACGTGTTGGCGAACATTTCCTCATTAAACCGACCTGGGAGTCTGTTGATCTCCTCGAGGGCGACATTATCTTGGAGCTTGATCCAGGTATGGCCTTCGGTACGGGGACGCATGCGACAACGACCTTGTGTTTAAGGACCTTGGAGCATCTTGTTAAACCTGGACAGAGAGTGTTTGATTTAGGGACAGGCTCTGGAATTTTAGCGATTGCCGCGGCGAAGCTCGGAGCGACTGTAGAGGCGGTGGATCTCGATGCCATGGCGATCAGGGTGGCCCAGGAAAATGTTGCTTTAAATCAAGTGAATGACCGCGTCCGAGTCTTACACGGAGATCTAGGGACCGTGCTCACGGGGCAGGCAGATGTCGTGATTGCCAATATTGTTGCGGATGTTATCTTAATGCTCCTTCCAGATTTAAAACGTCTATTGCTGCCCGACGGTGAATTCTTAGCGTCGGGTATTATTGAAAAACGGTCTGATGAAGTGGAAATAGGGTTGAAGGAAGCCGGATTTGAGATTGTGGAACGTGTTGAAGATTCCGGCTGGATTTTATTTCGAGCGAGGTGGGCAAAACGTGAATCGGTTTAAAATTTCGGAACTTGGAAACGAGGTCTTTTGGTTGCGTGGTTCGGAACGCGATCACCTCGCTAAAGTGCTTAGGCTAAAAGCCGGAGATTTGGTGATCGGTTTTGATAATACTGGGCTGGAGTATACCAGTGTCATCGTTAAAATTGAGGACAATAGCGTTACCTGTCGGATTCTCAGTACGGATCATCCCGATGTGGAAGCTCATACCTCTATTTACCTTGTCGCAGGACTCTCCAAAGGGGAAAAAATGGAGTGGGTGATTCAGAAGGGGACTGAACTAGGTATGCAAGGGCTCGTTCCCCTGCGAACGAAACGATCGATTATGCATCTTGAGGGTAGTAAAGCACAGGATAGGGTGGCTCGGTGGCAAAAAATCGCCTCAGAAGCCGCAAAACAATCCCATAGGGTGCAGGAACCTAAAATATTCGAAGTCTGCGACTGGCGGGACTTGGCGGAGCAATTGCCCGCTGAGACTCAGTGGCTTATTCCGTATGAAGAAGAAA
>DHWG01000041.1:9092-9494 GCA_002413075.1 Desulfosporosinus sp. UBA5188
CAAGAAAAACTTGGGGCAAAGAGTGTTTCGTTGGGACCGAGGATTTTGCGGACGGAGACCGCTGCTTTGGCAGCGCTGACAATGGTTTTGTTCCATTTCGGGGACTTAGGGTAGGGGACTTGCGTGACATAGCATTCGGTGCCTACGACGCAGAGAGGGCCTTGTGTGACACAGCGCTCGGTACATACGACACAGAGCAAACTAACCGCGTAAGCTCCTAAAATGGGAGCGGGGTGCCCGCCAAATGCGCCATCCTTGGCGCAGTGGCGGCAGCGCACTCCTGAGCGCTGCCCCGTGTCTGGGGTCGCTTACACGGAAGTTTGCTAAACTGCTTACGTAAAGACGTCGCGCGTGTGTGACACTGCGTCCCGGGCTGGGTACGGAGAACGGAGAACGGAGAAC
>DHWG01000041.1:9784-15665 GCA_002413075.1 Desulfosporosinus sp. UBA5188
AAAGACGTCGCGCTAGTGTGACACTGCGTCCCGGGGTGGGACGGGGGACGGTGTGATAATAAAGTCTGGCCGAGTTCGCGCAGCGAATGAAGACAGTACAGTAGGGTAGCAACTAGGGCTTCAACATCGTTAGGTATGTTAGGATGTGTTTCGGTTATGGACAGACAAGAAAAATTTGAAAAAGACACTACAGTAAATCGACGTGAGCAAGAGAAAAACGGACTTGGAATCGAACCAAAAACAACTTTTCAGGGGCTGAAACTGGAGAATAAAAACAGCCAAATCGCCGGGGAGAGACGGATTTGGCTGTTTTTATGACGAGCAAATAAACTAAAAATTCCCTCCTGAACGCTTAGAAACGCAGGAGGGATATCAATGCATAAGAATCTCTCGCCCTGCTAAAACCAACACCTAGCTTCACACTACTTCGAATTAGTAACGGCGGCGTCGATGTCGAGGGAACGGAGCTATAAAAAAGGGAAAGAAAGGGAAGAAAGGAAAAAAGGGGAAGAAAGGAAATCGATGGAAGTGAGAGCGACCATATCTTGGCATATATATCTGTCCTCCTTATTAACTAAATTCAGAAGCGAATTTCAAAGAGTATAGAATTAAAAAACTATTCCCATAGCGATAAGCAGAAGAATAATTACGACAACTGCAGCGATTCCTGCACCAAGGCCACGTCCTTTTCCACAACCGCAAGCAGCTCCATCAAAACCATCATTACCAAATGCCATCTGAATCTCCTCCTTTGTTAAGAGATAATACATAATATGCATACTATGGGTTATATGGAACAATATGGTATTTGCGATTATGATGACGGGTTATGAAGATCCTCATAATATTGAGCAAGCAAAGGAACTTGGGACTATGTTATATGGCTAAGCCTTTTGATTTGTTTGAGCTGAGAGAACAGGTGAAGAAGATATTAAATAGTTAAGATCAGCGGTATAACAGCAAAAAAAGAACCACTGGTGTGGATTAGTCACCAGCAGCTCAAGGAGTGAATGTTTTACTTAAATAAGTTTCCCTAGGGGAAATTAATTATTCAGTCCAAACTTCAACTTGTCATAGTGCGCACTTATCGGACTCAAATAATTGTATAAGTTTTAACCATCAAAGGATTTGCGAATTGGAAATAGAAGAGAACCTATGTCAGTTCTCTCGGTATTGCTACCCGATGCCTAGTCTTTTATTGTACTAGAAACGTGTCGCACGGTTATAGGACCCAACATGAACAAAAATATCCCTGAAAGGTGGAGGGGCATTGTTTTGGAACAAAAGGTGGAGTATTTATGCCTTTAAAAGGTGAACAGGTTAAGGTGAACCAGGCCATAGCCAATATTCAAAATCCAATATTCGAACCACGAACTACGAATCACGAACCACGAAAAAATTACCCGACGGTTTGTTTTGTGACGCTGGGTTGCAAGGTGAATCAGACTGAAAGCGAAGCGGTGGCTCAACTCTTTAGGGAGGCAAAGTATCAGGTGGTGGCTGCCTCCGAGGAAGCGGATGTTGTTGTTGTGAATACTTGTACGGTGACGAATATGGGAGATAGTAAATCTCGCCGTGTTATTCGCCGTATGATCCGGGAACATCCCGAGAGTGTTGTTGTGGTGATGGGTTGTTACGCTCAGACGGCTCCGGGTGAGGTCCTGGGTATTGAAGGGGTTGATCTTGTCCTTGGGACGCAGGACCGCTTGAAGATGTTGGAGTGGATTGAGCGGGTTAAGGCTGAGCGTAAGCCTTTGAATGCTGTGCAAGATATTTGGAAGGCAGAGGCGTTTGAAGAACTTCCCCAATTGAACGAAGAGCATCGGGCGAGAGCGCTTCTCAAGATTCAGGAGGGGTGTAATCAATTTTGCACCTATTGTATTATTCCTTTTGCACGCGGTCCTTTGCGGAGTCGGCTTCCAGAGAATGCGCTGGCGGAGGCTCGCCGTCTTGTTGAGGCGGGACATCCTGAAATAGTTTTGACGGGAATTCATACGGGGTATTATGGACAAGATTTAGGGGAAGAATGGAACTTGGCGCGTTTAGTCGACCAATTGGTCAAAATACCTGGCTTATGTCGTCTGCGTTTGAGTTCGATTGAACCGATGGAATATACGCCGGCCCTCATTAAGAGTATTGTTTCCTCAGATAAAGTCTGTCCCCACCTACACATGCCCTTGCAGAGTGGAAGCGATCCTATATTGACTCGGATGAACCGTCCTTATACTTTGCACGGATACCAAGCCCTTCTGGGAAGGCTCCGTGAGCAAATTCCGAATCTTGCCGTCACAACGGACATCATTGCCGGTTTTCCAGGAGAAACAGAGGAAGATCACGCTTCTTCGTTGGAGTTTGTGAAGTCGTGTGGTTTTTCAGGGATCAACGTATTTCCTTATTCGAAACGCAAGGGAACGCCTGCAGCAGACTATCCTGATCAGGTTCCGAAGCATGTGAAGGAACAACGGGTCAAGGATCTTTTGTTGGTCGCTAGTGCTAGCCAGCAAGAATTTGTTCGTCGTTTTATTGGAAAACCTGTGGAAGTCCTGATAGAATGGATTGATCCCAAAGGGCGTGCGATAGGGCATACACCACATTATATTCAGGTTCAAATTCCCACGAGTGAAGCCGAGGAACATTTGACGGCTCGGCAGTTTGTGACAATTGTTCTGGACGAAGTCATGGTGTGACCTCTCAAGCAGCACCCTGTTGGCATGGAGGATGAGTCGTAGAATAAATCAACGCGTTGCTTAATATGATAAGGGGGAGATAGAAATGCAAGTTGATGATTGCCTGTTTTGTAAAATTGCCCGTCGGGAAATCCCGAGTGAAGTTGCTTATGAAGATGATGAGGTGATTGCTTTTAAAGATACTCAACCCATAGCCCCTGTGCACTTGCTCATTATTCCGAAAGAACATTTACTGAGTGTGAATGAGATTACTCCTGAATACGAACCGTTAATCGGTCATCTGTTTGGCGTAATCCAACGTTTGGCGCAGGAGTTAGGCGTGACCGAGTCCGGCTACAGAGTGGTCACAAATACTGGGGCTGACGGAGGCCAGGTTGTGGGGCACCTGCATTTCCATTTGCTCGGTGGACAGGCGCTTAATGCAAAAATTGGATAATTGGAAAGCGAACATAATAATTTATGAAATAAAGTAACCTTGACGCAAACTATTTCATCCAGTATAATAATAAAGGTATATTTGTGAATATCCAGTGGAGGGAGGGATAAGACAATGAGTGAAGTCAAAGTTGGTAAAAACGAATCCCTGGATGCCGCACTCCGCCGGTTCAAGCGTACTTGTCAAAAGGCAGGGGTTAGTGCAGAGGCTCGTAAGCATGAAGCATATGAGAAACCAAGCGTGAAGAAAAAGAAAAAATCTGAAGCTGCACGTAAACGCAAGTTCAAGTAAGGAAGTGTCCGAATTGACCCTGAAAGATCGCCTCGTTGAGGATATGAAGGTTGCCATGAAGGCCAAAGAGGAGGGGAAGGTAAGACTTTCCGTCATCCGAATGGTCAGGGCTGATATAAGAAACGCTGAGATCGACAAGAAGATCGAATTTACCGATGCTCAAGTCATCGAAGTATTAGCACACCAATTAAAACAACGCCGTGATGAACTTGAAGAGTTCATCAAAGCGGATCGCCCCGAAACGGTTGAAGCTTTGAAAAAGGAAATATCCGTTTTAATGGATTACCTTCCTCAACAGCTTTCTGAAGGGGATATTCGTCTTCTCGTCCAAGAAACCATCGCCAGTGTGGGGGCTCAGGGTCCGAAGGACCTTGGAAAAGTCATGGGTGCATTATCCCCAAAGACGAAAGGTCGTGCAGATGGCAAGCTTGTCAATCTGCTGGTGCGAGAAATTCTCGGTGCTTAACGAACCTATGATTGTTAAGAAAAGACCCAGTTGTGTATAAAGCAACTGGGTCTTTTGGAATTTATTGAATTAGGTCAAAGGCTTGGACTAAACTTGCGCTTTCCTTCATATCTTTTATACAGAAGGGGAGGGTCTTTTGATGTTCAAAAAATTACAAACGAGTGTCGGAAATATTTTGGATTTTCCACCAGATGTCGTGGGAGAAGGTCCCAAAATTACGATAACCGGACGGCACCAAATCATGGTGGAGAATTATACGAGCATTGTTAGTTTTTCTGAGGAAGAAATACGTTTGGAAACGGCTGAAGGGGTTGTTTGTTTAAGAGGGAAGGGTTTAGTCCTTAAGGTCATTTTAACGACAGATCTTCGAATTGAAGGAGAACTCTCTTCCGTAACGTTTGAAGGAAGGGAGGTAAAATAATGTTTGAACGATTGCGGGCTTTTTGGCAGGGACGGATCTTCTTCCTTGCGAGAGGCAACCAGTTAGCAAGCTTTCTTAATCAAGTCTTAAAAGACGGTGTGGTTGTCTATAATACCCAAAAATCTGAACGAGGCATGCGGGGGCAGATTAAACTGGCAGATTTTCGTCGCTTGCGGCGGGCAGCACGCCAAACCCATACACGCATTCATATTATGGCGAAATATGGCTGGCCTTTTATTGCTGCACGTTGGTGGCGTAGAAAGGGCCTTTTAACTGGCATTGCCTTAATCGCTTTGGTGTTAACTATTTTATCTCAACTGGTGCTGTCTATTTCTGTGGTGGATAATCACAACGTAATAACGTCTGAAGTCTTGGAGCGGGCTGAGAAGCTGGGGCTTAAACCTTGGGCCTATTCTAAGAAATTAGACTTAAATCTGATTGCCAAGACACTTCAGGAACAATTGCCGGATGCTGCTTGGATTGGCGTGGAACGGAATGGCACGGATGTAGTGATTAAGATATCAGAGAAAACCCGTCCGTCAATACCTGAAGAAGCCGGTAATCTTGTCGCTCGTCATGCTGGAATTGTTAAGGAAATTATGGTGATTCAGGGAATTCCTCAGATTCATGAAGGCGAGACGGTCCGCGCGGGGCAAGTGCTGATTACACAGGCGGTCATTCCAGGCATTGCGACAACACCTGTTGCTCCAAATTCTACGGTGAATAATAGCAAAAGTACGAAACCAACGCCTCCGGCCTCTATCGCCAGAGGGTTTGTGCGAGCAAGAGTGTGGTATAGTGCGGAGAAACAAGTCCCTTTGGTGGAAGATAAAGTTGAGGAAAGTGGCAAGATTGCAGCGGGGTGGGGTATAAAATTCGGCTCACGCGTCATAATGGTAACAATGCAAGATTCGCCGTTTGAGCAAGACAATAAAGAAGTCACAAGCCATTCGCTGAAACCCTGGAGGAATTGGCGGTTCCCTGTCGAAGTTATAAGAGTGAAATACAAAGAACTGCAGAAGGTGCACTTTGAACGCTCTATTGTCGAAGCACGTCAACTAGCGGAAGAAACGGCCCGGACTGAAATCCAGAAGAAAATGACGCCGGGAGTTTCAGTTGTGGTAGAGAACGTGAAGGTTATTCCCAACAATTCAGGCGCAGAACGGGTTAGAGTAGAGGTGGAAACCTACGAGGATCTGGCCGTTTACGCGAATCCTTAAGGGATGATTTCTTCGCCTTGGAAGCGTGTCAATAGAGTCAAGGCACTCGTAAGTAAGGATGATAGTATTGAAGATAATTTGGGTCAAAAAGATCTTGAA
Source organism: Desulfosporosinus sp. UBA5188 (assembly GCA_002413075.1). Taxonomy (GTDB): domain Bacteria; phylum Bacillota; class Desulfitobacteriia; order Desulfitobacteriales; family Desulfitobacteriaceae; genus Desulfosporosinus. The sequence goes on from DHWG01000041.1 coordinate 15,405, forward strand.
GGTGCTCTCCAACCGGATGGAAACACTTAGACATCACACCACATGGCTGCGCGCCATCGTTGGGGTGATGTATTTTCTCTTGTTTACGGTTCTGTTATCCTCAAGCTTGTTTGTCACGAAACTCCATCTGGAAGTAGGGGTACCCAGCCCTCAACTTATCACAGCGCCACGGGATAAGGATATTGAGGATACGGAAAAGTATGTTCAAGATCAAGATGCCGCTGCGAAAGCGGTTCAAGCGGTGTACAAGCCAGATGAAGA
>DHWG01000041.1:15814-22729 GCA_002413075.1 Desulfosporosinus sp. UBA5188
TGCAGCAGACCCAACCGTTCAAGGCTTTAGCGAAGGGAATCGTCATTTCCTTGATAAAGACCTCTCCTGACGCTTTAGCGGCGGCTCAACAAATCGGCGGTAACATTATCTTAAACAGAGCGCGTAACGGGGAAACTGGGGCGCGGACGGACGAGGATGTGGCCTCACTCCGTGAGAAAACTAAATCAGATATTAATAAATCCGGACTCCAAGATGATGCCAAAGTCTTCTTCGAGGCCTTTATGGATCAAAAAGTCACGCATCCGACCTTGACGGTGGATACGGAAACTACGGATAAATTACGAACAGTCGCTCGATCAGGTGTTAAAAAGAATGTAATTTTATATAAGGCCAACCAAAAGATCGTGGGTGCGGGCGAGATTGTTGATGAGCAGGTTTACCAAGTGCTGGTCGCCTATGGTTTGATTAATGGCAGTAATACTTGGAAGACGACCGCGGGAATTGCCCTGATAGTTCTGATCGGAATAGGAACCATATGGCTTTATTTGCTCCAATATAGACGGGACATTTTGCCTTTGCTCAATCGAGTTGTTCTGATTGGACTGACAATGTTCTTGGTTTTGGCGATTGGTCGTGGCGTCATTTCCTTGAATTTAGGAGGAACGGACTTTAACTCCTTAGCAGGCATGCTCATTCCAGTAGCTTGGGCGACTATGACGATTGCAATTTTAATAGGCGTCGATGTCGCTTTGCTCGTCGCCGTTGTGTTGGCCGTTCTGGTGGCAATATTGGTTGACCCCACGCTATCAACGTCGTTTGGTCTTCAAACAGGCATCGTCGCTCTCTTTGGAGGGTTTGTCGGGGTGTACAGTGTGTCTAACTTAAGCCAGCGATCTGATTTGGCGCGCGCTGGACTGTTTGTATCTGCGATCAATGTCGTGATGGTCAGCGCCATCGCTTTAACGACAGGAATGCGTTTGTCGGTGTGGCTGGTGGGCGTGATCCTGGGCGCTGTCAATGGTGTGGCTTCCTCGTTTTTAACAGTGGGGGCGTTACACTGGTTTGAGTCAGGATTTCGGATTACTTCCTCTGTTCGGCTTTTGGAATTATCCAATCCCAATCGTCCGTTGCTGAAGCGCTTATTAATGGAGGCGCCAGGGACCTACCACCATAGCATTTTAGTGGGTAATCTGGCTGAGGCGGCGGCTGAAGCGGTTCATGCAGATGCCACGTTAGTTCGAGTTGGCTCTATGTATCATGATATTGGAAAATTAAAACGTCCTTACTTTTTCATTGAGAATCAATTTACCCAGGATAATCCCCATGATAAAATCGCGGCGACCTTAAGCTCGCTGATTATCATCTCCCACGTCAAGGATGGATTAGAAATGGCCAAGGAAAATAATCTTCCGCAACAGATTCAAGATATTATTGCGCAACACCACGGTGACTCAACCGTCAGTTTCTTTTATCATAAGGCCCTTGAGGAAAATGATGAGGTTCCTGAGCAATCCTTCCGTTATGAAGGCCCAAAACCTCAGACCAAAGAGGCGGCTCTTGTGGCCTTAGCTGACAACGTGGAAGCGGCAGTACGGTCTATGAAACAGCCCACGCCAGGTAAAGTTGAAGGATTTGTTCGGAAAATTATTAAGGACAAGCTTAATGATGGGCAGTTAAACCAATGTGATTTAACGTTTCAAGATTTAGATCGAATTGCGATGGCCTTTGTGCGGGTCTTGAACGGGATATTCCACTCCCGCGTCGAATATCCAGAGCTGCCAGTAATGAAGGAAAATGGAAACGGTGCAGCACCGAAGAAGCTGGTCGAAGATATAGATGTGAGTCAAGAAGCCAGTAAAATAGGTGGGGACGCAGCAGTAAAGAATCCTGAAAGCGACGCGGTCGACCTTGTTGACGATCTTAAAGTTTGAGTCTTGAAGGGAGAAAAACACGTGATCTTAGATATTGCCTGGGAAGAAGAGTCTATTTTAATGGAACGACGTGACCTGCTCGATGCAATGCTAAAACAGGGTATTGAAGGGGGTATTCGTCTATCCGGTGGGTCGGATGAGGCGGAAGTTAGCCTGATGTTGGTGGATGATCAGCGCATCCATGCCTTAAATCTAGAGTATCGAGGGGTGGACCGGCCGACGGATGTTCTCTCGTTTGCTTTACAAGAGGAAATGGAGGAGGAACCGGATTCGGAGTTTGAAGATGAAATGCTCGGGGACATCGTGATTTCTGTTCCACGGGCAAGGGCACAAGCGGAAGAATACGGTCATTCCTTCGAACGGGAACTGGTTTACCTGGCGGTTCATGGGACGCTTCATTTATTAGGCTATGATCATGAAGAAGAGACGGATAAAGAAGAGATGCGTCTCAAAGAAGAAGAAGTGATGGCTCTACTAAACTTAGAGAGAGCTTAGATATAAGAATGAATCTTGTATTGATACGGAGGCACGCATGGGAAGATATGAGAAACCAGGGTTTTGGTGCAGTCTCAATCAGGCTCGGCGAGGATTGTTTCATACTTGGACAACCCAGGGACACATGAAATTTCATGTTGTTGCGGGAAGTGGCGTCCTATGTATTGCTGCGTTGTTTGGTGTTACAAAGTTTGAATGGTTGATTCTCATTTTGGCGATAGGGTGTGTTATTGGCGCAGAAGTCATGAACACCGCCCTTGAAATTGTCGTAGATTTGGTCCAACCAAACTTTGACCTTCTAGCGGGAAGGGCTAAGGACGTGGCGTCTGGGGCTGTTTTAGTGGCTGTGATTCAAGCGCTGATCGTTGGAATGGTTATCTTTTTGCCACGGCTGGTTGGTTTGGTGAGCAGGATCTTGTGAGACGTGTTGCAACCGGGACTCGTGTGACACCGCTCTCGGTACTCACGACGCAGAGAGGGACTTGTGTGACACCGCACTCGGTACTTACGACGGTCCCTTCTCGCCATCCTTGGCTACAGGGACACTTGTCCATCCTTGGACAGCGCCATAATTCTGCGTAGGGACAAGCCTTGTAAGCTCCTAAAAGGGATGCCAGACTCGCCATCCGCTGGACAAGGACGTCCGAGTGTCACCGGAGCCAAGGATGGCGGGAGGGGACCTTGGCTCGGTTGGCGGCTGCGCACGTCCTTGTGCGCAGTCCCTTATTTGGGGTCGCTTACACGGAGTTTGCTAGGCTGCTTACGTAAAGACGTCGCGCTAGTGTCACCCAAGTCCCTGGCTTGGATCTGAGGTCACCGGAGCCGTGGCGGGGTGACTTGTACGACTTTGTGCGCTGCCCAGCCGTATAAGGGCGCTTTTGAGTTAAGTTTGATACGCTGCTCAATCAAAGAAGATTCGCTTTTGCAAGCGCCAAGTTCCGGGTCTGGGACTTGGGTGCCTGCGTTTGGGGTCGCTTACACGGAGTTTGCTAGGCTGCATTCGTAAAGACGTCGCGCTTGTGTGGCCCAAGTCCCGGGCTTGGAATTGGGCCACCGCAGCCGTGATGCTAATCTTGCTGGTTTGGAACGATGAGGGACCTGTGTAAAACAGCGTTGGGTGCTTACAACGAGTGGGATAGACGGGAGTTTTGTGTATGAAGACAGATCAATCGAAAACAGCCAGAGTATTTAAAGACCTTGAACCAGAGTTAATGCTGGAACTGATTAATCAGGCTCAAGCGGCTTATCAACAGGCTTATGTACCGTATTCCCAATATCGCGTTGGGTCGGCGGTGGTGTTTTCTTCTGGAAAGATTTATAGTGGGTGTAACGTTGAGAATGCGAGTTATGGTTTAACGGTTTGCGCAGAGCGAAATGCTATTTTCCAAGCCGTCGCGCAGGGAGAACGGGAATTGAAGGGTATTGCCATTGCTGTACCAACCGACACTTTTCCTTCCCCTTGTGGTGCGTGTCGGCAAGTGATTCGGGAGTTTGCGGTGGATTGCCCGGTGGTTTTGGTTAATGGTTTGGGGCAAACGCGACTGACAAGCTTGAAGACGTTGTTGCCGGATTCGTTTGGGCCTGAGTTTCTATAAAACGTATATCTCCGAATCCTGGTCTTGTATGACAAGTAATAGGCCGTATCTGTACAGCGCTTTACAGCTAAGCAGGCGTTCTGATCGAAAGATGTTCCAAGCTTAAATGAAAGAGTAATGGAGAACGCACCATGAAGGAAAAAAGCTTTAAGGTAATCCTAGAGTGGGACGATGAAACTAAAGTTTATGTCGTGACAGTGCCCAGCCTTCCGGGTTGTGTAACGCAGGGCTCCGATCGTAAAGAAGCTCTGGAACGAATTCAGGAAGCTATAGAGGGGCATATTGAGGCCCTGAGTATGATTGGCAAACCAGCACCTATGAGGGATGTAGAGTTTACTGAAGTGCAGGTGCACGTATCGTGAGCAGACTCCCGAGAATCACTGGCAAAGTATTGGTTGCCGCCCTGCAGAAAATGGAATATGTGGTAATTAGAATAAAAGGCAGTCATCATCACATGCTCAGAACGGGCAGTAATTTGGTGACTGTTCCTGTTCACGGGGGAGAAATACTTACCCGATGGTCATCAAGAGTGTTTTAAAACAAGCGGGTTTAGAAGTAGATGATCTCATCAAATTTTTATAGAGGGTCTTGTGTGACAGAGCACTCGGCTTACGACGCAGAGCAAACTAAGACTCAAGAGCTTTCTGACAAGAAGGTGGGGCAGTGTACGTCCTTGTACACTGCCCCACCTTCGAAAGTACTCTTGAGTCAAGTTTTATATGCTGCTCAATCAAAGAAGATTCGCTTTCTAATTCTCAAGCATGGGAGTTCAAGAAAAGACCATCCGTGTTCTCATCCGTGAAAATGCCCCAGAGACAAACGATTCACATGGGAAATGCCGTCTCTTAAAACGAATACTAAACAATCTCCAAGGCAAGACTAATCGTTACACGGTATCTAGGGACTTGTGTGACACTAGTGCGACGTCTTTACGTAAGCAGTTTAGAAAACTCCGTGTAAGTGACCCCAAATACTCGTAAGTGAACAGGGATGTGAGCTGCCGCCACTGCGCCAAGTCTTGGCTCCGGTGACACTCGGACGTCCTTGTCCAGCGGATGGCCTGATTAATCTGGCGGGCACCCCGTTCTTCAAAAATAAGAGCTTACACGCTAGTTTTCTTTGCGTCGTAAGTATTGAGCGCGGTGTCACGCAAGTCCCCGAGTTTACACGACTAGTTTGCTCTGCGTCGTAGGTATGGGTTAGAGCGTTGTCACACAAGTCTTAAAGATGATAAGATAGACAATAAATAGTAGTATAGCAGTATTACATAGGGGAGTGACTTCACAGTTGGTTTCAACAACATCAAAAGAATTCAAATCTGGTTTTGTATCCGTCATTGGAAGGCCTAATTCAGGGAAATCGACGTTACTTAATCATTTACTTGGACAAAAAGTATTGATCATGTCAGATAAGCCTCAGACCACCCGAAATCGCATTCAGTGCATTCTCACGGAGGAGCGTGGACAAGTTGTCTTCTTGGATACTCCCGGAATTCATAAACCCAGACATAAGCTGGGTGAATACATGGTGGGTAAAGCCAAGGAGTCCATGCGCGATGTGGACGTTATCCTTTATATGGTGGACCTTACCGCTGAATATGGCCCGGGTGAAGAGTATATTATCGAGATGCTCAAGCGTGCAAAGAGCCCATGTGTCTTAGTCTTTAATAAGCTTGATTTACTGGTCTCGAAAGATATGTTAATGCACAAAATTCAAAAATATTCTGCGCTCGTCGATTTTGCAGCCGTTGTGCCTATTTCGGCTAAAACAGGGGAAAATACGGATGAACTGTTGAATGTTATTTTCGACCACCTGGCTAAAGGCCCTTTGTATTATCCAGAGGATGAAGTAACGGATCAGCCGGAACGGTTTATTATGGCGGAATTAATTCGCGAAAAAGTACTCCAGTTGACTCACGATGAAATTCCTCATTCGATTGCTGTTGTGATCGAAGAAGTTGAAGAAAAAAAGACCTTGGTTAAAGTGAGAGCTTTGATTGTGGTTGAGCGTGACTCGCAAAAAGGGATCGTCATAGGGGCGGGTGGAAAACAGCTCAAAGAGATTAGCAGCTTAGCTCGTCTAGACATTGAGGCGTTGTTAGGTAGCAAGGTGTTTTTGGAAGTTTGGGTTAAAGTTAAAAAAGACTGGCGTAATCGTCCGGATAGCTTACGTAATTACGGGTATGGAAAGGAGCAGGAGTAAGATGAATATTGCAGGAATAACGGACCATACGTTATTAAAACCGCAGGCCACAGAAAAAGACATTGTGGCACTTTGTCATGAGGCTCAACAACATAAGTTTGCAACGGTTTGTGTCAACCCGACGTATGTGCAAACGGCGGCAAAGGTTTTACATGGTACGGGAATTGGTGTTGCAGCTGTCGTGGGTTTTCCATTAGGTGCGACGTTCACGGAGAGTAAGGTTCAAGAGGTCTTCATGGTTAAAGCCCATGGTGGCAAAGAAGTGGATATGGTGATTAATATTGGCTGGGCGAAATCCGGTAATTGGGAAGCCGTGGAGCAAGACATCGTTCGAGTGGTTGAAGCGGCTCATGGGTGTGGGTTACTGTGCAAGGTTATTATTGAAACTTGTTTGCTGACGGAAGAGGAGAAAAAGACGGTCGCTGAGATTGTAAAACGTGCAGGAGCCGATTACATTAAGACCTCGACGGGTTTTGCCGGGGGCGGAGCGACGGTTGAGGACGTGCGCAATCTTAAGGCGTGGGTTGGGGAAGGCGTAAAAGTCAAAGCGTCCGGAGCAATCAGGACTAGGGAGTTTGCACTGGAGTTGATCGAAGCGGGTGCGGAACGGCTTGGGACTAGTGCGATACTTTAGAGGACTTGTATGACACCGCGCTCGGTACCTACGACGCAGAGAAAACTAACCATGTAAGCTCTTCGCTGGGGTAAGGGGTGCCCGCCAGACTCGCCAT
>DHWG01000041.1:22958-27812 GCA_002413075.1 Desulfosporosinus sp. UBA5188
CTCGGTTGGCGGCAGCTCACATCACGTTCGCTGCCCCGTAGCTGGGGTCGCTTACACGGAGTTTGCTAATCTGCTTACGTAGAGACATCGCGCTTGTGTCACACTGCGTCCTGGGATTGGAGACGAGACAGCGTGTTTCAAATATGCCCAAGTGCGTTGAGAGGCGTGTTCCGCGCTCTGGGTCTCGGCCGGCACTTCAGGTGCAAACGGCCGGCGTCTGGGGCTGGGAACGACGGAGGACCGGTTCTTCTGGTATTTCGTTGTCTTATCCCAGCCCAGAGAGTTCCCGATCACACGCTCCGACGCCTTTGCGTTCGTCGAAGCCAAACTTGGCGAAAGTGTTCTTTCATTGAGGGGCCGAGGACAGGACGTCCGAGGCTGGCAACCAGACAAGGACGTCTGGTTTGCCAGGAACCCCTTTTCTTGCATACAATACTTGAGCCCTAGTTTGGCACGAGGAACGCATGGCTGAGGACGTGTCTCGCGACTCTCCCACTTCAGGTGCAAACGGCCGGCGTCTGGGCTGGGAACGGGGAACGTTTAGATTTTGATGCATACTGAGATTACATATTACAAAGAATAGTAGAGAAAGGGTGAGGGCGTGGCCGTTTATCATGCGGACGCGTTAGTGATCCGTAGTCGAGAAATGGGAGAGTCGGATCGGGTGCTCACTCTTTTTTCTCGTGAGTTAGGGAAGCTGCAGGCGGTGGCGAAAGGGGTGCGTAAGCCTAAAAGTCGTCAAAGGGCTGGGGCTCAGTTGTTTACGTATGCGGATTATCTAATTCATAAGGGAAAAACGTTGGATACGGTGAGTCAGTGTAGCCCTAGGGAAAGTTTCCCGCATCTTTGGTATGATCTTGACCGGTCGTTTGCGGCGACGGGTATCGCGGAATTATTGGATATTTCGACGATTCCAGCTCAACCGAATGGGGAACTTTTTGGTCTTACTTTGACGTGTTTATTTCTGATAGAACAGTTTGACCCTGCCCTGGTGCTCTGCGCTTATGCCTTGCGGTCGATGACGTTGTTAGGATATCGTCCGCGTTTGGGGGAATGTGCTGAGTGTGGGGTGGAAATTAGGGGTGAACGTCAGTTTTTTAGTTCGGAGGCGGGTGGTACGCTTTGTGGAGACTGTCGGGATATTTATTCCGGGAAATGGATTCGGTCTGGTAGTGTGGCGTTCATGCGTCAATTGATTCGGGCGGATATCACAAAAATCGATCGCTTGCGTTGGAATGCCTGGATGCAACAAGAAATTTTGCAGACCTTACGGCTTTTCGTGGAGCATAAATTTGAGCGACCCCTCAAATCTTGGAGAATGGGGAGCTTAAATAATTCCGATGTTGTGGGGCGACCTAAGAACGGAAAGGGTGGAAAAGAAAATGACGGATGCGGTATGGACCGAACTTGAAAAGTTGGATGTGTTGCGTGAACGTATGAGTTTAGGTTATGAAGAGGCTCGTAAGGCCTTAGACTTCGCCGACGGCGATCTGGTAAAGGCTTTGGCCGACCTTGAGGAGGCTGGAGAGGGCGTAAGACCAGATTTTAGCTTTCTCCATCAAGGAAATGGACTATGGGACAATGTTAAATCTACGATGAGAACGTTTGGCCACAGCACGATCAGCGTTAAAAGAAATGACACGACGATTGTAAGCCTTTCGGCGCCTTTGGGTTTGGCACTGGCGTACACGATTTGGCGGAAGCCTGGCTTGCGTCTGTTAGGACTTGTTGGTGCGGTAGGAGCTGCCTTGAACAATTTTGAGTTGGAAGTCGCTACCAAGGATGATACATTGTATGATGACCATGCATATAACTTTTCTACGGATAAATAATATAGCCGTTGTTCAAAGGCGCAGAAAACCCTCTGTCTGATTATATAATAATTAGATAGGGGGTTTTCTGCTGTCTAAGGATAAAGACACAAACGAAGGGGAAACGGTAAAGTGCATCAAATTAGATTCACTTATATCTGTCGTGAATCATTGATAAATAGAGGAATTCATAATATTATGTCAAATTACTATATAAGTTCATTGCCTGATTTTCTAGTGTGAAGATTGATTTATAGACTCCATAGATCGTGGACGCTGCACGCTCTAATAAAGGTATTGCTCTAATTATATCCTTGCATTGTCTTGTTGCTCGAAGCGGATGAAGATACAAGGAGGTAAGACGATGGAAGACTTGAAGAATGAGGTATTTAACGATATCCTGGCTGGAATTATGGAAAACCCCTACATAGGAATTATTATGGTCGATACCTTGGGCAAGATTACTAAAGTTAATAAAACCTACTTGGAAATACTAGGCCTGTCAGAAGAAGATGTCTTGAACCAGCAGATCTTAGAGGTTTCGCCTCACTCTAGGCTTCCGGAGGTATTGAGGACCAAAGAGGTTCATCTAGCTGATTATTGGCAGGTTAACGGTCATGATACCATTGTCTTTCGTATGCCTTTATATAAAGATGGGAAAATGATTGGAGCTATGGGGCAAAGCCTGGTTTTAGGTGCTGCAGGGGTAAAAATCCTGGCTAAACAGCTGAAAGATTTGGAAAAAGAGCTGACGGTTTACAAGGATGTCGTCAGCAGTCTATACAGTTCCAAATATTCTTTTGATAATATTGTGGGTGAGGATGAAAACCTGCGTAATGTCAAATCCATAGCCCAGCGAGCCTCGAATACCGGATCGACGGTTCTTATCATGGGGGAGAGTGGCACTGGCAAGGAGCTTTTCGCGAATGCCATCCACCAGGCCAGTTCACGGACGAATCGACCCTTTGTTCGGGTCAACTGCGCTGCGTTGCCTGATAATCTTTTGGAATCAGAGTTATTTGGCTATGAAGAAGGTGGTTTTACAGGCGCACGTAAGGGAGGAAAACCAGGCAAATTTGAAATGGCCAACCATGGTACGATATTTTTAGACGAAATTGGGGATATGCCGCCGGCAATGCAAGCCAAACTGCTGATCGTTTTACAGGAACGTGAAGTTGAGCGGGTGGGAGGGACCAAACCCATTCGGGTGGATGTTCAAGTTATCGCAGCCACCAATCGTAATTTAGAAGATATGATGAGAAAGGGTAAATTCAGAGAGGATCTCTATTATCGCTTGAATGTGGTCACTCTAAATGTTCCATCACTGCGTGAACGACGACCAGATATTTGCCTATTGATCAACTATCTTCTGCCTAAACTAAACCAACGTTTAAATACTCAGGTGAAGAAAGTATCACCAGAAGCATTGCAACTTCTTAGTAGCTATGAGTGGCCGGGTAATGTACGGGAGTTGGAAAATTTACTGGAAAGAGCCATTAATCTGGCAGACTTGAATCAAGGTTCTTGTCTAAGCCCGACGCATTTTCCTTCGTTATCGAGACTGGTGGTGGAACAGTTGCCAGGTATTGACCAAACTGACCGACAAAACGTTGATAACCTAGGCGAAGCGGTCAGGGAAATGGAAGAGGAAACCATTCGGCGTGTTTTGCACAAGACCAATAATAATAAGGCTCAAAGCGCTAAGATTCTGGGTTTAAATAAATCAGTTCTGTACCGTAAATTAAGAAAGTATAGTCTGATCTGATCTGATCTGATTCGATTTAAGTTAATCTAATCTAATCTAATATCGGATCGGATTTAATTTCTGATAAGTCATTGTATTTTCGTCAAATTCGATGCAAGTTGCAATAAGCGTCATAGGTGCATTTTGCACCCCTTGTTTTAGACGATAGGGTTCATTTTGAGACTATGGAAATAAATAACAAGCTTCAATAAAAAGGCCGTATATTCGAAATAGTGCGAATATACGGCCTTTTTATTGATATATATATTGTTGGCATGCTTATTGCGTAAATAAGCCTATAAGGATACAAGGAGCGAGGGGTGATCAGTGGAAGTAGACTTTTCTATAAATAAGGAAGAGGGGAATCATACCGTGGAAATTAAGAATATTGGAGTATTAGGTGCTGGCACCATGGGTTCTGGAATTGCGCAAGTATGTGTTGAAGCCGGATATCGTGTCGTTTTAATCGATGTAGTACCAGAAATATTGGAAAAGGCGCTGAACCGTTTAAACAAGGCGTGGGGAAAAGCCGTGGAAAAGGATAAAATGACATTCGAAGCAGTCGCTAATAATAAGGCACTATTAATCAGAAGTACAGATATGAACGATTTTAAAGACGTTGACATTGTCATCGAAGCGATTGTCGAAAACCTTGAGATCAAGAAAAAAGTCCAGCAACAGCTCAGTGGGATTTGTAAGCCCGAGACCATTTTGGTGACCAATACTTCCTCTCTAAGTATTACTGAAATCGCTGCAGCCACTAACCGCCCCGACAAGGTGTTGGGAATGCATTTCTTCAATCCGGTGGTCAGGATGAAATTAGTGGAAGTCATTCCGGGGGCTGAAACAACAGAGGATGTCGTGAACGTCGTTCTGGAACTAGCCAAGACTATTGGCAAAGAGCCAGTACTAGCTAAAGATAGTCCTGGCTTCATCGTCAACCGCATTTTGGTTCCCTATATTAATGAAGCGGCGAACGCTTTCTATGAAGGCGTTGCTTCAGCTTCAGAAATCGATAAAGCCATGAAATTGGGTGCAGGAATGCCTATGGGACCCTTGGAGCTGGCGGATATGGTTGGAATAGATATTGTTTTGGCAGTCTGCGAATCTTTCGTTAAAGAATTTGGCGATCCCAAATACCGTCCTTCGTTAGCCTTTAAACAAAAAGTACGCGCTGGACACCTAGGTGTGAAGACAGGCAAAGGCTTCTATGACTACAGCAAGTGAGCAGAACTGGGTAAGTAACTTAGCAGTAACTTAGAAGAAGGCCAATAGAACAAGGGAGGGATTGACGTGGAA
>DHWG01000038.1 GCA_002413075.1 Desulfosporosinus sp. UBA5188
GTAATATTCCTCCCTATAATCATCATTGTACGATTCTAGTCGATCACTTGAAAATCCTTTATTTAGAGAACTTATAGATAATTAAAAGTCTAATCCTGAAGCGTGCTCATAATAAAAAGCCTGCTCGGATTAGTCCGTACAGGCTAAAAACAACACAGTTAATCATCCTTCCCTTAAAGGCACGAGTTTTCTCTACTATTCTATCATCATAAACAACTCCAGTATAATAACAGACTAACTACAATAAGCCGCCAACCTCAGTGCCTCTGGAAAGAAATCAAAGAACTATTTTTTAAATATTTTGACAATTTACCTTTCTGTCGTGGTAGAATGTTGTAGGTGGGTGGTAGAATGGGTGACAGTAACAATTTCAGAAATGAGGTTAGACTATGGGTTTGCCATTAGAAGGCATAAAGGTATTAGATTTATCTAGATATTTGCCCGGTCCTCTAGCTACGCAGATCCTGGCAGATTTCGGGGCAGAGGTCATTAAAGTCGAGGACCGCAAAGGTGAATTAGGCCGATATTTAGATCCAATGATCCATGATACTAGTGCACGCTTCTATACGGTCAATCGTAATAAGAAGAGTATGGGCTTGGATTTAAAACAACCAGAAGGCAAAGAAATCTTTAAAAGACTGGTTGCTGAAGCTGACGTCGTCGTTGATCAGTTCCGCCCGGATGTCATGAACAAGCTTGGCCTAGGTTATGAAACATTGAAAGAAATTAATCCCCGTATCATTTATTGCATAATCACGGGTTATGGTTTGACCGGACCGATGCGTGATACGGCTGGTCATGATATTAACTATCTCAATATTGCCGGTGTTACTGAATTGTTAGGCACTAAAGATGGTCCTCCTGCTATGTGTGGTGTACAAATCGCCGATACTGCTGGCGGCAGCCTATATTCAGTGATCGCAATTTTACTTGCTTTAGCCTCACGAGAAAAAACGGGTAGGGGGCAGCTTTGTGACGTAGCTATGATGGATGGAGCCCTCAGCCTTCTGTCCTATACGCTTGGAGAATGGTCCGGTGGAGATGGCAAACTGCCCATACGTGGCGGTGAACTGTTGACCGGCGGCTATGCTACCTACAACAATTACAAGTGTAAAGATAATAGATATGTAAGTCTGGGCGCCGTGGAGGATAAATTCTGGTCCAATTTCTGTCGGAAACTAGGTGTGGAGGAGTATATCCCATTACAGATGGATCGACCAAGTCAGCCGAAAATTGAAGCCTCAATAAAAAAGATTATGCTCACAAAGACTCGCGATGAATGGGTTGAGTTTCTCTCAGATTCTGACCTATGTTTTACACCGATTCTTACCCTAGACGAAATGGTCACACACCCACAAGTTTTGGCCCGCAATATGGTCCATACTCTAACTAATTTCCAGGGATCAGGTAAAGACTTAGTATGCACTGGAGTACCCATCAAGCTTTCGGAAACCCCTGGCGAGGCTAAAATGATTTTTGCTAAAACAGGAGAAAATACCGATGAGGTCTTAGCGGGTATAGGGTATAGTACGACACAAATTGAGCAGTTGCATAAAGATGGCGTCGTCTAAAAGATTACGAGACAATGGAATGTTATATTATTGAGAAGAGGTTGATTCATAACTCCTAAAGTGGAGGTGAGTCAACCTCTTAATTTCTATCTTGACTTTTATAACGTTATAGCCCATACTTTATTAAGTAAACTATTTATCTATCTAATTATTAAGGAGGTAAACCATGGAAATTGATAAACAGGAACTTCTTGCCGAAGATCTGGCTCAAATGGTGATCCAATTAAAACGGGTCATTAACAAAGCCAAATCTACGCATGAAATAAAGCCAAGCGAGTTCACTCTATTACACACCATCATTCAAGGCAAGAATTCAGTTGCCAAAGGAATGAAGGCTTCCGATTTGAGTACACATCTTCAAATTACACCCGCTGGCGTAACGCATACAATTAACGCCTTAGAAGAAGGTGGATATGTGGAACGACTTGACGATCCCTTAGATCGACGTATTGTTCTCGTGAAAGCCACCGCTAAAGGGGAGGCAATCATTGAGTTGATGCGTTTGGAACACTTTAAAGGATTGAAAGGTTTAACGGACTCCCTTGGTGAACACGACACAAAAGAACTAATACGGTTGCTGAATTTGTCCCTAATTTACTTTAAGAAGAAAAGGTGAAGTCATAATGAATGAAACGAAACGACGCAATATTTTACTTGTTGGAATTATATTAGGGCTATTCTTTGCAGCGCTTGATCAGACAATCGTCGGAACCGCCCTCCCCCGAATCATTGGAGATCTTGGCGGTCTAAATATACTAACGTGGGTAACCACGGCTTACTTGCTGACTTCAACAACGGTTGTTCCCATTGCCGGAAAATTGGGAGATTTATTTGGACGACGATCAATCTACATTATCGGGATTAGTTTATTTATGATTGGGTCTGCTTTATGTGGAACTAGCCAAAACATGACACAACTCATCATCTTCAGGGGTATCCAAGGACTTGGAGGCGGAATACTAATTCCTTTTGCTATGATTGTCATTGGCGACATCTTTCCGCCGCATCAACGCGGGAAATGGCAAGGCGTCATTGGCGCGGTTTTTGGTTTTTCTTCGATCATCGGCCCAACCGTTGGGGGCTGGATCGTCGATCACACCACATGGCGTTACGTTTTTTATATTAATTTACCCGTAGGCATCCTCGCGGCCGTCGCTATCTATATAGGCCTTCATGGTGAGAAACGCAGGAAGGATAAAGTGGTGATCGATTACGCTGGGACAGGTACTCTTATCGTAGGGATCGTATCCCTCTTGTTGGGCTTGAGTCTGGGAGGAAAAGACTATCCATGGGGCTCATGGCAAATCATTGCGTTGCTAAGCACCGCGGTTGTCTTTATTGTAACCTTCGTATTCATAGAGAAAAACGCCTCTGAACCTATTTTAAGTTTGGATCTTTTTAAGAACAAAGTCTTTGTTGTGACGAATATGGTTGGATTTTTAATGGGTATAGGCATGATGGGTTCCTTAATGTTTCTTCCTCTTTATTTACAAGGCGTGATCGGTGTAAGTGCCACAAGTTCAGGAAATATCATGATTCCGATGATGATGGCCATGATGACCACGAGTATGCTTGGCGGCCGTATCGTTGCTAAAGTTAACTTCCGTTCGTTGTTTGTAGCAGGCATGAGCATCATGGCTGTAGGATTCTATTTATTAAGCACACTAACCATGTACAGTACCGAGCTGAACGCAGTCGCGGGTATTGTCGTAATAGGACTAGGGATGGGTTTAGTCATGCCAACGCTGACAATCGCCGTTCAATCAGCCTTTTCTGCGGATTTGCGAGGGGTGGCCACCTCTGCAACTCAATTTTTCCGTAGCATAGGCGGCACTCTGGGTGTGACTATTCTAGGCGTCGTCATGAATCACCGTTCTCTCCAATCCTTAAATCAAAACTTTTTCCCCGTCGTTGAGAAAGTTCCTGGTTTATCTACAGGGCCTTTCAGTAGTTTATTAGCTAAAATGCACGCAGACCCCGGTGGCTCCTTCAATGTTCTCTTAAGTCCGGCAGCCATCAAACAAATCCCCTTACAGTTACAGCAAATAATGTTTCCACCCCTTAAACTGGCCCTCGCAGATTCTATCCACTTAGTCTTCTTGGTTGCTGTTGGAGTCATGATTTTAGGTGTAACCGTTAGTTTGTTTATGGGCAAGTCTAAGCTCGACAAAACATCGGATCCACAATCCACTACCTCTCACGATCCCCTTCATGAATCAATTGGACCGTGCGTGGTGCTGGACGTCGTTAACCCCTAAAGACTTCACGCGTAAAAGCAGGCTCCCGATTTTCCGGTAGCCTGCTTTTTGTCACCTTATTTCAAAAGACCTCCAAAGCATGGGCCTAGGAAGTGCTGCACGTTAACCGCGATGGCCCAAGCTTAGGCACTAAATCTCTTCAACATTTTAATGGCTTGAACGTGCAACCCTTCATGATACATGGAAAATGTAAGATATTCGCCAATCGTCTTTAAGGTTAACCCCGAAGGCATGATGAGTGGCTTTGCAA
>DHWG01000176.1:0-12897 GCA_002413075.1 Desulfosporosinus sp. UBA5188
CTCTAAGACATTAAAGTGGAACCTCCCCGTGGGTATTGTCTTTTTAGGAATTGCTTTGCAGTTTACGAGAGGACCTTCTTTGGTGGTGGAACTGGGACTCATCGACAATCTGATTTTGACTTTTGCCTCCGTTTGGATCCTGATACTTTGGGGAGTTGCGCAATGGAAGAAGGACCATTTTTAGGGCACTGGGGGAGGGAGGGGAAGTCTGTCTAATAATGGAAATAGAATATTCTTAACATTTGATTAATTATAGTGTATTATATAACATATTAGAAAGAGGAGGATTGCTATATGAAAGAGAAATACCGTGAAGGATTAATGGAGGAGAAACGGTTGTTCTCACCTCCTACAGGGTTCAGCTCAAAGGCTGTCATTCAAAACCCTGAAATTCACAAACTAGGTCAGGAGCGCATGAAGTTTTGGGAACAGCAAGGCAAACGGTTGGACTGGTTTAAACCTTGGGACAATGTTTTAGAATGGAATCCACCCTTTGCAAAATGGTATGTCGGCGGAAAATTAAATGCAGCCTATAATTGCTTAGACCGACATTTAGACGGCGCGCGTCGGAATAAAGCGGCCTTGATCTTCGAAGGAGAACTGGGAGAGCGACGCGTCTTCACTTATCAGGATCTTCATCGAGAGGTATCCCAGTTTGCCAATGTGCTTAAGTCCCTCGATGTAGAAAAGGGAGACCGTGTGACCATTTACATGCCCATGATCCCAGAAGCCGTGATCGCGATGCTCGCATGTGCTAGGATAGGGGCTGTGCACTGTGTTGTCTTTGGTGGGTTCAGTGCAGAAGCCTTGAAGGACAGAATTCAAGACTCTCGGTCAAGGGTTGTCGTGACCGCGGATGGGAGCTATCGACGAGGAATTAGCATTCCTTTGAAGGCTAATGTGGATAAGGCCCTGCCTGTAACTTGTATCAACAATTGTGTAGAAAGTGTGATCGTTGTAAAGCGGACCGGTCAGCCTGTGGAAATGCAAGAAGAACGGGATGTGTGGTATCACGAGATCATCAAAGATGTTTCAATGGTTTGCCCAGCCGAACCTATGGATGCGGATGACATGCTTTTCATTCTATACACGAGTGGAACTACCGGAAAACCCAAAGGCGTGGTTCATACGGTCGGTGGTTATATGGTTGGGGTGTCAACCACGCATGAATGGGTCTTTGACCTCAAAGAGGAAGATGTTTACTGGTGTACGGCCGATGTCGGCTGGATCACAGGCCATAGTTATTTAGTGTATGGGCCCTTAGCGAATGGGTCAACGGTCGTTATGTATGATGGTGCTCCAGATTATCCCGATAAGGATCGATATTGGGAAATCATTGAGAAATACAGGGTAACAATTTTATACACGGCACCCACTGCGATTCGTACGTTTATGAAATGGGGAGAGAGCTACCCTTTAGGCAGGGATCTTTCAAGTTTACGGCTCTTGGGTTCCGTAGGAGAACCGATTAACCCCGAGGCTTGGATGTGGTACTACAAATTTATTGGGGGAGAGCGTTGCCCCATCGTTGATACCTGGTGGCAAACGGAAACCGGTATGATTATGATGACACCTCTTCCAGGAATTACTTCCCTGAAGCCAGGATCGTGCACCATCCCGTTCCCCGGTGTCCATATAGAAATAGTGGACTTGAAGGGCGATCCCGTACCGAAAGGTGAGGGCGGGTATTTAGTGGTTCGCGAGCCATGGCCGGCAATGCTTAAAACGGTGTTTGGAGATGACAAACGCTATGAGGACACGTATTGGAGCCAGATCGCGGGTATGTATTTTACGGGAGACGAGGCAAAATGGGATGAGGATGGTTATTTCTGGGTGATAGGACGTGTGGATGATGTCATCAATGTCTCGGGGCATCGGATCGGAACGGCGGAAGTAGAAGGGGCTTTAGTGGATCATCCATCCGTTGCTGAAGCAGCCTGCGTAGGCAGAGCGCATGAGGTAAAAGGTCAAGCCGTGTTTGCCTTCGTTAGTTTAAAAGAAGGGATAGTCATCCACGATGAGCTCATTAATGAACTAAAAGCCCATGTTGTCCTGAAAATCGGTTCACTCGCCCGACCAGATGACATTTTCTTGACGGCTGAATTGCCGAAGACTCGAAGCGGAAAGATTATGAGGCGTCTTTTGAAGGACATCGCGGAGGGTCGGACCATGGGGGATACCAGTACCCTTGCCGATGTTGCGGTCATAGATTTCCTTAAAAAGAATATTGACGCCCAGAAGATCCTAGATGCTCGCAATGCTTCGCTGAAATTCGGGAGGAATAAGATTTCAATTCCTGACACTGTCACGTTTAATCGTTGTAAGGTGGAGTCTTATGAAGGGTATAGTTACACCGTTTGGTTCTCTACCCCAGCGGAGGATGGCTCACGTCGTCCAGTGACCCGTTTTTATTGTTTCCAGTGGATGGAAAGACTGAACTTGGTGCCCCAAGTTGTCTTGGCGATCACCAATATCATGATCAACAACAAAAGTGCTGTTGAAGCAATCTTAGGAAGCGGCATACCAGATTTTAGCCATGCAGTCATCAATGAAGGAAATATTTCGGATGATCTATCAGAAGAAGAGCAAATCTGCTTTTGTGGGACAGAGGGCTAGAGCGACAAATACGGTCAAGTTTTCATCGTCTGACGAAAACTTGACCGTATTTCTAACTAACCCAAGAAATTCTCTTAATAGTTTAAAGTGATATCAATGATAATCTCCAGTTTTAATTTCCAAATGATAGCTCCTTTAGACGGGAATTTAGCCGATTAAATCGATCCCCCAAAGGTGAGGGTCAACGAGCTTATCTAAGCTACCTTTAATACATCTGTGACCTATTACAAGGGGCTTTGTCGCCTGGTCAAGTTGCCCTAACAAGGCCTGACCATAAGTCATAGATCCGTCTATTTCAATAGGATAAGAGCTAGCCAACTCAATCTTTTCAAGAGCCGTTGAAGTCTTACCACAGAGATGAAGCAGTCCTTTACCCCCACCGTCTTTACTTCCCTTAATAATCCCCTTAATAATTCTCCAACTTGAGGGGCCACTAAACGCCCGATAAACTTTGGGACCAATAACACCCATCGCGCCAACAGGGTCTCCATAAGAAATAATTGAGGCACCCCTTTTGAGCCCTTCGAGACTATAGCGAATGATACCCTCTTCAACGACAGACAGAATTTCCAGGATTCGCTGGGGGTCCTTGCGTAAGCCTTTATAAAAATTAAGGGGATCAATCAGAGAAGAGACGATCGTGAAGGGACCCTCAACACTGAGCGCCACGTTTTCTCCCGACCGTGCCAGAATTTCAACGGCCTCTAAGACTTCGTTTATGCGACCTTCATTAAGCATCAGACCTTGGAGTTCAGACATTTCTTCAATGGCGGTGAACCGGTAACTTTCTACCCTGGGCCCATTCAAGGAATCGCCCAGCTTAATGTGAGCACCGTACGCTTCTGCCTCTACCGTTACGCAGAAAGGGACTCTGACGATTACATCCCCACGGTATTTTCTTAATTCATTGGCAATTATTGCCATCTTATTTTTATCGCTATGAGCACTGGGGAGGGTGATTCCTGTTTTCTGAACAACCTCTTCCGGAATTCGTTCCAGATCGTCTCCCGTACATATAAAGTCCACTGCATAGACCTCCTGGCCCTAATATTTATTTCTAATTTCTTGTTTCATTTTATACATGTCTTGATCAGCAATATCAATGAGTTGGTCAATTTCTAAAGGTTCTGCAGGATTAAACTCTGAAAATCCATAGCTTATCCCAAGTTTGTAAAATAGAACAATTCTCCCACCAAGAGACTGATGATTTGCAAGGAAAGAATGATCAACAGGGCTTTTTTTAAGGGAAGTTCCCGGAAGAGAACTAAGATGCCAAAGCCCGTATTAGCGAGTAACCCAGAGATCAGAGAGCCAAACCCCAAGACCCCCTTGATATAACCCTCAGCAATGAGTACCGACGAAAAACAGCTTGGAATCATACCAATCAAGGAAGCGAGTATGGGCTGAAGGAAGGTATTTCCGCCCAACAGAGTGTAAAGTCCGTCTTCGCCCACCTGATTTGCCAAGGTGCCGATAATTAGAACCGTCACGTAGAGAAAAAGCGTCAGCTTCAAGGTGTGAACGAGGCTATTGACGAATATATTTTTGTGTTTACCGCATTTTGGACAATCACAGTCAATACCGCATCCCTTAAGGCGATTGCGTTTTTCCTTAACCGTCAGGTTTATTATGAAGCCCGCAACGATCGCTACACAGATTTTGATGCCGATAATCCCCAACATCAGAGGTAGCCGATCAGGATGAGCTCCGATGATTATCAAGGCTTCATCAGAACCCGCCAAGAAAACAGCCAAAAGCATACCCAAGGAGATATAGCCATTACCATAAAGCTTAGCAAAAGCCACAGATAGGCCGCACTGGGGGATGATTCCGAGGAGTGCCCCACCTGGAACATCCAACCTGGCAAGGCGACTGAAAAAAGGCGTCCCTTTGTTGAACTTAACCGTCATCCAATTCGTAAAGAGGATGACCAAGAATAAAACAGGCACAATCTTGCTTACATCCTGGAAGCTGTCGATCAGAATTTCAACCAATTAAACAACCCTCCACGTTTGATCTTAAACAAGTCTTTAATGGCTTGTTCTTTGAGGTTTTTTCCGATCAGACACAGCTTGCCGCTGGACTTAAACTTACTGGCCGATACCATGAACTGCCCATTCGTATAGCTGAAATCGAGGAAACCCTGAGGACTTTTGAGAAAACCCTTACCCCGTAAGACCTGACCGTATTGAGGCTGACTGAGAAGGGAAAGACAACGTTCGAGTTCTTCCTGGCTGAACGGTCGGGAAGTCTTCAAAGCCAACGCTTCGAATTCATTTTCGTTGCAAGGTTTATAGTCTGTATGAAGGATATCACTTAGATCCAAGTCGACTTGAGCATCGAGGAGGTTCTTAAATTCCTCGGGGCCCAATTCATCCCAGGCCTTGTCGATGATCTCTGCATCTTGGTTGAATTCCCTGAGGGAAGTCGTGATCGTGTCAATCGTTGCGCGGTCCACGAGTTGGCTTTTACTTAAAGTTAAGACAGAGGCATTCGTGATCTGGTCTTCGAAAAACTCTCCAAAGACTTCGCACTGCTGCAGGTAATGAACGCTGTCCACCACCGTAACTAGGGAGTTAATCTGGAGCAGGGGGACAAATTGTGGTTTGCGTAATATATCGATGATTTCACTCAGAATACTGATGCCAGTGGGTTCAATGATAATCCGCTCGGGCTGGAATTCTTCGATTATCCGGGCAAGCATCTCCACGAAATCTTTCTGCATGATGCAGCAGATGCAGCCACTTGAGATTTCGAAGACTTGAAAACCTTCCCGCTCCAACAGGTCTCCATCGATTCCGATGTCACCAAATTCGTTTTCGATGAGGACAACCTTTTCTTTTTGATGAACTTGAAGAAGCTTCTTAACCAAAGTGGTCTTGCCAGAACCTAAGAAGCCTGAGATAACATCAACTTTAATCATCGTCACACCTCCGATCCCGATAAAGAAACATATTTCAGCGGGCGATTTAACGCCCTCTGAAGTTCAGATTAAAAGCCCAGCGCTTTAACAAAGTAGTCCTGAAAGCGGGGATTTGTCGAAAGCTCCAGAACCTCTATCCTTGCCTTCAGGTCCTGAATCTGGGCCATCACACCCTGATTGAGGAGCGCCAACCGGGCCCCTTCCGCGGAGGAATTACCGACAAAGTTTATTGTCCCTTTAAATCCTTTGGGCAGAAAGCCGATTTGCCGAAGACTCTCCGGATTAATGTGATATCCGAAGGCACCAGCAATGACCGCTTCCTCTATAGCTTCGAGAGGAAAGCCAGCTTCTTCAAGAAGCAGAGTGATCCCTGCAACGATGGCGCCTTTGGCCAACTGAAGCTGGCGAATATCCTTCTGGGAGATATATAGGTCGTCAGTCAGATAAAATCTCTTATTCCGCACCGTAGCCTTTAAACGGGGGTCAAGGTTAGGGTTAAAACGTCCGCTGGCTAGGACTAATTGATGTTTAACCATGGCCGCGGTGATATCAATCAAGCCACTACCGCAGATACCCTTGGGGGAGGTACCACCAATCGTTGTAAAATGAAACTCCAACTGATCATCGATGAAGAAGGTATCTATGGCACCTTCTTCCGCACGACACCCACAGGAAATGTTCATCCCTTCCAAGGCCGGGCCTGCAGCCGTGGAAGTAGCAATGAGTCGTCCTCCAAGATTCGCCACGATTTCACCGTTGGTTCCGATATCTAGAAAAAGGGCGGGGTGGTCTTTCTTATCAAACGCTGTCGCCACCAAACCCGCCAGAATGTCCGCGCCGACATAGCCTGAGGCTGAAGGCAAGAGCGTGACGCGTCCTTCTGGGTTAATCAAGAACCCAACCTCTCTAGCTTTCAGGTCAACTTGCTGGAGAAAAACAGGGCGGTAGGGGGCACGCGCGATGGATCCGGGATGAACACCCAACACAAAGTGCAACATGGTCGTGTTTCCAGCGATCACGACCTGGTAAACAGACTTGGCTCTAATGGTCTCACCCGTAAGGGCTAACACCAGTTGATTGAGTTTCCCTAGGATTGACGTTCGGAGTAGGTCTGGTCCCTGGGAATTTTCCAGACAGTAACTGATTCGAGACAAGACATCTGAGCCGAATTCCGTTTGAGGGTTTAAACAGGACTGTTTCTGGAGAATCTCCCCCGTAGCTAGGTCGAGAAGATACGCAGAAATACCGGTGGTGCCTATGTCAACCGCCACTCCCAGAATTTGACCTGGTTCAGACTCCAGGTCAATCAGACGGTTGTCCATTAAAACACCATAGAGTTCAGACGCTCCAACCCGCTCTAATTGACCCACCTTCCGATAGAGATCCGCCGAGCCAGTATTATAAGGTAATCTTTCTAGGTAAGGTTGAACAGTTCTCTCAAGAGGGGGCAACCTTACCTGTTTGACACAGCTATCGACGGCCACTTCAATGGCGAAGCCTTCGTTAATGGTCTTAAGCGGCTGACCTTTGGAAGGAAGCTCGATCCATACTTCACCCCTTACTCTAGCAAGGCAGGCCAAACGAACGTCAGGAGCATTGATGAACCCATTTTCCAAAGACTCTGGGGGGTAAAGGTCACCCCAGGCTTTAACTCGACATTTGCCGCAGAGTCCTAAGCCATTACAGGGAGCTTCCAAGATTAGACCCGCTGTCCTAATACAATACGAAAGCGACTCCCCAACGAGCGCGTCTATAGAAAGAGCCTCCCGAGTGAAATGCACCGTAACCCTGTTAATGATAAGAACCTTCTTTCACGTAATCGGTCATGGCTTTGAGATTGCTGATCGACGTCGCCATGCTGAGCCCACAAGCAGGCGCCACGATATCGACCTCTGAATGGAGCGCATAACGAGTGATGGACACAATCTTCGAGCTTTCCCCAGTGTGGAGGAGTTGCGTACTAACATTACCCATAAGACCCGTCTTGATTCCCTCGCGAGCCATTTTCATGTTGACGATGGAATCAAAGCTCACAGCATTTGCTTTGACCTCATTAAGGGCGTCGACAATCTTGCTGGCATTACCGCAAATGTGAAGGATGACAGGGATACCTTCTTGATGAAGAGCCGCGATAATTTTCTGATAGTAGGGGACCGCGAACTTTTGGAAATTGCGGGGCCCCAGGATGTCTCCCGTAGCAGTAGGATCGGAGATGGAGATCACGTCGGCTCCAGCCCGAACCATTTCTAAAGCGTAGCGGATGAGATAGTCACTAATGAAGGTTAAAAAACGAGTGGCCCGTTCAGGATCCCGCCTCAGCATCTTAAACATTTCTAGCGGGTCAACGACTGATGTCGCCGTACTGATATGACCGGAAACATTGCCAATCACTGGGACTCGGTTGTTTCTGAGTTCAGCAATCGCGGCTAAAACCACGCCCATTCTACCGGTGGTAACATCAACAGGGGCGTAGTTTTCCATGATGGTTTCTAGGGGCAGGTCATTATAGCGAGTGACTCTGGGTTCGATGAGATTGTTCCCAATATTAACACGAGCCCCAAGAGCTTCAACTTCAGACGTTAGGCAATAAGGCACGCCATAATTTTCAAAGCCAATGCGCTCATTAATGGCTCGAGCAGCACTGACCATCGCTTTAGTCTCCGAGTGATGGCCGCCTCCCACTTGATCGGAGATCTCCGTTACGCAGGCACTCATCATACCCCCAGGGCAGATAACGGGAGGCCGGTCGACCGGGACTGCCTTCAAGACGTTTAAGAGGCGTTCTTTTTCATCCAAGCATTTCCACCTACTTCTGGCCCATTTAACAAAATAACAAGTCGTAGGCCGCTTTATTGCAATGAGTTCACTTTGTTTCCTCTGCCGTATACTCATAGAGGCCGTGGCTGCGAGCCACATCAAGCATCGCTTGAATATGTTCCATGGGAACTTTATTGGACGTTTCACAGCCTGTCGCCAGGACAAAGGCTGGGGTATAACCTTTCATCGTGTCAATGGCCTCAATGCAGACTTTATGAATGTCTTCAACCGGTCCAAAGAGTAGTTCGTTTGCAGGATCAATATTGCCTAAAATGAGGGCTCTGCCAGCAACCTTTTCCCGAGCAATCGCGAGATCACATTGATCAATACTGATCACATCAGCGCCAGTGTCAGTCATCTTGTCGATAATCTTGTGGGTCTTGCCGCAGATATGCAGAGGAATAAGGGCTTTGAGCTCATGAGCTAAGTCCACAAGTTCTTTAATGTAGGGAAAAGCAATCTTGTCAAACATTTTGGGGCTGAAAATACTGCCCGAAGCAATGGGCTCCAGGATAATTGGCATCGCACCATAACTGACGATTTCCCGAATGAAGTTTTTACAACTGTCGGTCGCCATTCGTAGGAGAGTATGGCAAAGCTCCGGATCCGCGTAGGTATCTTTAGCAAAAGCTTCGACCCCTCGCAAGGTGGCAGCCGTGGAAACCGGTCCAGAAAAGCAAACCGCGATAAAAACCTGGTCCCCCACTTCTTTATTAAGGATCTCCAGGGCATCGTAGTAAACGGGGAGCTGACCATCGTTCTTTTCAGCGACTTTGATTTTGCTTAAGTCTTCTCTGGAGTTTATCACGGGAACATCACAACCCGCAGGTTCATTCTCAGAATATACTAGTTCGGCCCCCATAGCCTCTGCGATGCAGGAACAGTTCGTGAAGAGATAAATCAAATCATAGCCAAATTTCTTAAAGCCAGCAATATGCGCATCGGCCATGACCTTGCCGTCAAGTTGAAATTCTTTCACGGTTTTGCCAATAAGCTGAGCGGTATTGGTGGTGACAATCGGCATGCAGATAATTCTGTCGAGGGGTTTTCCGGTGAGAAGGGCCATCATTCTTTCTTTGGGGGTTAATATATCTTCCCTAATTAGCATACTAGGCCCTCCCCATCAGTTCTTTGGCTTTTCTCACCGCTGAACTGGCGTCATTCGCATAAAGATCGGCGCCTATTTTGTCACAGAAGGTTTGGGAAATGGGACCGCCCCCAATGAGTACCTTATATTTATCCCGGAGATTTCGCTCTTTTAAGCGATTAATCACGATTTTCATCCCATCCATTGTCGTGGTCATCAAAGTCGACATGCAGATCATATCACTGCCCACTTCTTCCGCCTTTTCAATAAACCGGTCGAGGGGAACATCTCTGCCAAGATCGTAGACTTCGAAGCCGGAGGCACCTGACAATATTCGAACCAGGTTTTTACCGATATCATGGGTATCACCTTCGACGACCCCAATGACCATTTTGATAGGTTTTTCTAGGGAGTCTTTATCTAAATGAGGATTCACGACATCCAGACCCGCATTGAAAGCATCAGAACACATCAGGACTTCAGGAAGGAAATATTCCTCTTCCTCATAGAGTCTACCGACCTCTTTCATGCCAGTGACGAGACCCTCGGTAATGGTTTCATAAGCGGAGATATTTTGGCGCAGAGTTTCCTGGGCAAGTTCTGCGACTTTTTCGACTTCAAACTCGACCAAGGCGTGTGAGATTTCCCGAAATAAGGTTTCTTTATCCACGATGTTCCCTCCAATAATATATTATCATTTGATTATATATTAACATAAGCAAAGTAGAACAGTAAACTGCATATTTCTGGATTAACTTGATCCGGTTCACTTTCAGTTCATAAAGACATGGTAATATTCACTTATCAGGAGGCTCGTACGACATAAAGTGAGTGTCAGCCTTGAAATCGGCTATAATAAAGAAACTAGATCAGTCAAGGGAGGGTGCTTAATGAATAAGATCCTAGTCGTCGATGATGATCCTCACATCCGAAAATTAATGAAGCTATATCTAGAAAATAGTCAATTTTCAGTTGTGGAAGCCAACGATGGACAAGAAGCACTGG
This sequence comes from Desulfosporosinus sp. UBA5188, assembly GCA_002413075.1. Lineage (GTDB taxonomy): Bacteria > Bacillota > Desulfitobacteriia > Desulfitobacteriales > Desulfitobacteriaceae > Desulfosporosinus. The sequence goes on from DHWG01000176.1 coordinate 10,449, forward strand.
ATTATATTGCCCACACGAAAGTGGACTTAATGATTGTCGATGTGATGATGCCGCGAATTAACGGGATTGAATTAACCGAAGATGTTCGCGCATACTTAGATATTCCCATTTTAATGGTGACAGCAAAAGGCGAGTCTAGGGATAAAGTAAAAGGGTTTCAGGCGGGAACAGATGATTATTTGGTCAAGCCCTTTGATCCTGTGGAGCTTGTGCTGCGCGTAAAAGCTCTTTTGAAGCGCTACAACGTTTCTTTAACAAAAGTGGTTCAATTGGGTGAGGTCAAGATTGACCTTTCAACGTTAACCGTTTCTTCTGAGAACGCAACCGTACGGTTGAAGAAGAAAGAATGTGAACTCCTGTTTAAGCTGGCAAGTTTACCAGGGCGTATTTTCACCAGAACACAATTGATTGAAAGTCTATGGGGAATCGACTATGAAGGAGATGACCGGACCGTGGATGTTCATATTAAACGTCTGCGTCAGAGAATTGAGCCGTTCTCTTCATTAACCATTACCGCCATCCGTGGTCTTGGATACCGGTTGGAGGAACAATAACATGGTTAGAAATAGTATGCGTTTTCAAATTGGCGCTGTTTTCACCATTATTGTACTGATCAGTCTCTTCGTCTCCTTTGGAATGACCAAGTTGCTTTCGGAGAGAGAAGTGAGTATAGAACAGCGTTACTTAACCATCGCCCAGGATACGGTTTCTCTGCTAGCGCTGACTGAACCAGATCGGCAGCAGCAGGTTCTGGACCTTCTATCAGGCTATAACGTCACCGGCAAAATTATAAAACAAGGAAGTCAGCTGCCCTTTTCCTTAACAGAAGAAAAGGTGGCGCCGCTTTTTATAGCTGGAGCCTCTGAACCTTTGTTTTTAAATACAGAGCACGGTCCAATACGTTTCATCGGAGTGCCAAACATCGATAACCGTGGAAGCACCTTGATCCTGAAGGTAGATTTTATTGTCTTTGTGGAAGCCTTGCAGCGCATATTGCTCATTAGTCTCGTGACCGTCTTGATTATTGGAGGTTTGCTTATTTTGCTGGCCTCACATTACATTGTTAAACCCGTGAAAAGACTGACAGGTGCAGCGAAAGAAATGGCGAAAGGGAACTTAGACTTTCGCATTAAACATAGCAAGAAAGATGAAATCGGGGAATTAATGGACAGTTTCAATCATATGGCCTGTGAACTTCAGAAGATTGATAAAATACGAGAAAACTTTGTCAGTAATGTCTCTCATGAAATTCAGAGTCCCATTACAGCAATTCGTGGTTTTACTAGGGCCATCAGCGATGGAATTATCCCTGCTGAAAATCAAAAAGAGTATCTCGAAATTATTTATCAGGAAACGTTAAGACTTTCCAAGCTCAGTGATCATCTGCTTCGACTTGCTTCGCTTGATTCAGACAATCATCCCTTTTACCCGGCAAGGTACCGTTTAGATGAACAATTACGCAGAATGATCCTGGTAACGGAACCTTTATGGACGGAGAAACATCTTCATATTGAACTTGATCTGCAAGACTGCCAAGTGTATGTCGACCAAGATTTATTTGAGCAGGTATGGCAAAATTTAATTAACAATGCCATTAAATATTCCGATGAAAATGGTTGGATCGAAGTGTTGTTGGAAGACAATACCGAGGCGGTTCGGGTTCACATCAATAATACTGGTCAAGCAATTCCAGAAACAGACCTTCCTCATATATTTGAACGATTTTACATGGTAGACAAAGCCAGAAGCCAATCTGGTGGAGGCAATGGCCTAGGGTTGTCCATCGCGAAAAAAATCATTGAGCTTCATAAGTGCAAAATAGACGTAACAAGCAACGAAGAGGAAGGGACCTGTTTTACAGTGACGATCCCTGGCTAGTTTAATCAGTGGCCCAACACACTAGAATCAGAAGCCCCTGCACAGTTCAAGACTGACGTTGCAGGGGCTTAAAAATGGTCGATCGAGATTATTTAACCTAAAGGCAGGAATTTCACCAATTTCAAAGAATATTAGATAAACAATGTGATTTATATCACTTCTAAAAAAATTCTAAAAGTCCTTCTCCTGGTTTTAGGAAGGTCGTGCTTTATGAAACATAAAAGACGAAGTTATCATATGTTTTGGATCATAAGTTTCGCATTTCTGTTGCTGCTCACGTCCCATGTCTTTGCAGCCACTTCTGAGATGAAGACGATTAGCGTGGTGATGGATGACAACTACCCGCCCTACTCGTTTCGAGATAGTCAGGGCGATTTGCAAGGAATTACGCTTGACCAGTGGAAGCTATTCGAGCGCAAGACGGGGATAAAAGTGGTGATCACTGGGATGACTTGGAATATAGCCTATGAGAGTATGTTACAAGGTAAGTTTGATGTCATCGATACGATCTCCCATAATGAAGACAGAGCCAAGATCTTCGATTATTCCAAGCCCTATGCGACGATTGAGG
>DHWG01000176.1:13159-16146 GCA_002413075.1 Desulfosporosinus sp. UBA5188
TGGCCGCGAAAAAAGGGGATAACAGTATCAATGTTCTTAAAGAATATGGGATAACCCAGATCGAAGAATATGATACCGCCGAAGCGGTTGTCAAAGCCGCCAAGGATCACAAGCAAATGATCTTTGTGCTGGGGAAATCTCCGGCACAATACTACCTATATAAAATGGGCTTTGACAAAGAATTTAATTATACGAGTTCATCTTTATACACGAGCCAATTTTTCAGAGCCGTTAAAAAGGGTGATACTGGGCTTCTAACAATGGTGAATGATGGCTTTGCGAAGATCTCAGAGAGAGACTATCAGGCGATTGAGTTAAAATGGTTTGGCTCGACGAATGTACCGATCCAGGAAACGCTTTTCTTCAGAGTGATTTTAATCATGGGAGCCACAGTTTTTCTGGTGGCCTTGTTGCTGTTCGTCTGGAATAGAACACTTCGGCGAATGGTCAATAAGAAAACCAGCGAGCTGTCGAGCGCTCTCACTGCAAGGAAACGCGTTGAAGCAGAAATCAGAACGTTAAATGCTGTCCTTGTGCAACAGAATACTTTAGCTCGCGAATCACAGAAAGTGGCACGCTTGGGAAGTTATGTTACGAATCTAGATACGAGAGAATGGGAATGCTCACCCGAGCTTCATGATATCTTTGGTATTGATGAAACCTACCCGCATACCTTGGAAGGTTGGGCGGGAATTGTTCATCCCGATTGTCAGGCCGAACTCGCAAATTATCTTCTGATCGTGGAAAGCACACAGCAACGCTTCGATTATGAATATAGAATTCTGCGTGTTCATGATGGAGAGGAACGTTGGGTGCATGAGCTTGGAAAAATTGAGTTGGATCACAACGTCAATGCAGTTCGTTTAATTGGCATGATTCAAGATGTGACGGAACGAAAGCGCGCCGAAGAGAAAATCGTCTATTTAAGTTTTCGTGACCAACTGACCGGTCTCTATAATCGACGCTTTTTTGAGAAAGAGTTAGCACGACTCGATTGCGAGAGGAATTATCCTTTGACGCTTGTGATGGGCGATGTCAACGGGCTTAAGCTGATTAATGATTCGTTTGGTCATGCCACCGGAGACGAGCTCCTCACTAAAGTGGCCCAAGTGCTACGCGAAGCTTGCCGAGAAGATGATCTGATTGCCCGACTTGGAGGCGATGAATTCGTCATCGTGTTACCGAACACGGATACCGCTGATGCGGAGCAAATTCTTAAAAGGATTAACGCGTTAGCGTTGCAGGTAAGAGTGGGTTCTATCGAACTCTCAATTTCTTTTGGTTATGAAACAAAGCGTTACAAAGAAGAGCAGATTCGTGAACTTTTTAAAAGAGCCGAAGATCATATGTATAAGAAAAAACTCTTTGAAGGCCCAAGTATGCGGGGAAAAACCATCAAGACGATTATCAGAACCCTTCACGAAAAGAACAAACGCGAAGAACAACACTCTTATCGAGTTTCAGCACTCTGTCAAAGTATGGGAGAGGCTCTGGGTCTACGAGAAGGAGAAGTCCAGGAACTCAAAACCGTGGGATTACTGCATGATATCGGCAAAATTACCATTGACGAAAATATACTCAATAAACCAGGAAAATTGACGAAGGATGAATGGGAAGAAATCAAACGTCATCCTGAAATCGGTTATCGTATTCTCAGCACCGTCAATGGTATGTCAGAAATGGCGGAATACGTGTTGACTCATCATGAAAGATGGGATGGTTTAGGCTATCCAAAGGGTTTGAAGAGTGACGAACTACCGCTTCAAACTAAGATCATAGCCATTGCGGATGCGTATGATGCCATGACAAGCGCGAGAAGCTATCGGGAGGCTTTATCCGATGAAGTGGCGATCGCAGAACTTCAGAAAAATTCTGGAACTCAGTTCGACCCAGACCTAGTAACGCTTTTCATAGAGAAGGTCATCACTAAAAGCTCTTAATTATTGGGCTAGTGTAGCATCGCTAATTCCTTATTTACCCAGGCTTTTCCAATGCTCATAGGCTTCACTTAATTCCGTAAGCCCAGTTGTTTTATCTTGGGCTTGGATAGCCCCTTGCAACCGGGCAATATTCATGGATAAATCATTAATTTCATTGCGTTCGGCACTAAATTGCACTCGGTTGACGACTTTATCCCATACTCTAGTTAGATGATCCGTATCTTGCTTCGCGGCTTCCCAATTTTCCTGCTTAATATCTTGGACAACGGTTTCAATGGATTGTGGAACATTGTCATCGCCCATTAAAGGCTGTTTTAAGATATCCCCACTGAGCATGACCATAACAAAGAGTATTAGGGTCACTAGAGGAATCGCTATGATCATAAACCTTCTCATTAAATCATCTCCTTAGAATGGTCCCTTATAGTCACCAATATCAGTAATTTTCTTAAGATGATCTTCATACTTATCCACATACAGACTTCCGGCTGGATTGAGGGTCACCAAAAAAACTTCAGCTATATCATGAATTCCCTGCTTCTTAAGCTCCCCAAGCAGCCAAGCCTTGTCTTTGTTAAGCTGTGTTAGATTCTCTTCGATGATAATTCCATCGTAGACTAATTCCGTACTAATTCCAGAAAAAGAAACTGGGAGGTTCATGTCCTCAGGCGTTAAAGGCTGGTGTTCCGGCTTTAATAAGACAGAAAGCTGACCATTGGATTCTATAATTGCAAAATCTACCTGGGTTACGTCAAATACTCCCTTGTTTCGGAGAAGTTCCAAAATCTCTGAGATCCGGTATTTCATTTTCCGTAAGACATTTTCCATAATCTTGCCATTCATGATGACAATAGCCGGTTCACCTTCTAATACTTTAGAGGCATAGCGCCACTTTAAGGTTATTTTATCCATCAAGTAGCCTAAAATACACCAGGTTATAAGGCCTACCCAATGGGGCCATGCCCGACTGGATAAATCAGTGGTTAAGGTAGACGCCATGGAACCAATCGTAATCCCCAGAATATAATCAAATAAATTAAGTTGGCT
>DHWG01000152.1:0-4065 GCA_002413075.1 Desulfosporosinus sp. UBA5188
GCCATCGAAGAGCTTAAAAGAGTTGCTGGATCACAACTGGACCCGGAGCTTGTAATAATATTTTGTAAAGTGGTTACAAGTGAAATGACAGCGCGCTCTGTCAGTACAGTCAGTACAGACCAAATACAAACTTCTTTATCACATTAGAAACTGTATAAGAGGTGGAGCAATGCTCATAGAGACGTTGATTCTAGCATTATTAGTGAGCCTTATCAGTGGCGGGAAAATGAGTCGCCTCGGCGAGCTTGTTCTTCGGGAATTTTGGCTGGTTCCCTTGGCCCTCTTGATACAGAGTGGCGTTTATTGGGCAGCTGTTCGAGGAATTGGGTTAGGTCCAAGTTGGACTGGTCCAGTGCTGGATACAATGTCCTGTTTTTTGTTGCTCATTTTTACACTTCGCAATAGATTACTCCCAGGAATGAGTTGGATCTCCCTGGGAATTTTACTGAACACACTCGTAATTGGCATGAACGGAGGAGTTATGCCGGTGGATCCGTCTTTCCTGCCTGAGGCTAGCCGTATCGCTCTCCTGGCAGGACAGGGAACACATGGGTTGATGACGTCTCTGACACAGCTGGGATCGTTAGCGGATCGTTTTTATCTAGATATTCCAGGACTGCAAAAGCAAGTGTTCAGTGTTGGGGATCTTGTGATCAATATAGGCACTTTCCTCTTAGTTTTTAAGACCATGAAGAGCAAGGCAGTATCAGAAGATGAGCTAATTAAACGATCAAATTGACCTATTCCATGACACTTAACAAATCTCGTACGACTTCTCCAGCAATTAAGAGTCCCACAACGGGTGGTACAAAGGAGATGCTCCCGGGAATTTGACGTTTTTCCACACCCTGTATATCCCCACTAGGGCAGATACAGTTATCCGTACAATCGACTTCCGACGAGAGCGGAGTAAGAGGCAGATCTGTGGTAGATACAACTTTAATCCCTTTAGTAATACCCTCTTTGCGTAGCAATTTGCGCACAGCCTTAGCCAGCGGATCGCCGCTAGTTTTGGAAATATCGGTTACCTTGTAGTTCTCTGCAGAAAGGCGGTTTCCAGCACCCATGCTTGAGATCAGGGGGATCTTACGGTGTAAACATTCTTTGGCCAGACTTATTTTGCTGGGAACGGTATCGATAGCATCAATGACATAATCCAGCTTTCGCCCCAGCATCCGGTCCGCATCGGCGGCAGTATAAAACGCCTTGATCACTTCCACGTTGGCCGCTGGATTGATCTCTAAGATTCGGCGTTTCATGACCTCCACTTTGGCTTCACCCACGGTGGAGTGGAGAGCGTGTATCTGGCGATTAATATTTGTTAGAGAAATTTCATCAAAATCTACTAAGATTAGATGACCCACGGCTGCACGGGCCAGAGCTTCCACGGTGTAGGAGCCCACTCCACCAATCCCGAAAATCATAACCGTGCTCTTGCGGAGCTTTTCTAGACCGCTGTTTCCTATAAGGAGTTCAGTTCTTGTGAATTCGTGTTGTTGCATGATGCCCTCCACCTATTAGTTTCCTATATAGAGTTTATCATAACCCCTGATCAGAAAAATAGTAATAGTGTGATTATAAATGTCAAAGGGTCAAAGTCAGAAAATAAATTAATCAAGGTCATTGTGAGTTCAATGAGTAAATTATGTAATATAGTAGAAAAGCAGTTCTAATAACCCGTAAAGATTTCAATTATAAACTAAAATTAAATACTAAAAAACTACCCACCTTAAAAAAATGGGTAGTTTTTTATACTTGGATCTATAGCCAGTTTTATAATTTCTCGCGCTTCATAAAGCTGGTGTGGAGCAATTCATGGGCCCTTTCTCCATAGGGTTCACCAACGAACTCTTTATACAGAGCGAGGACTGCCGGATTTTCATGCGACTTCCTCAAAGGCTTGGAGCGGTCTTCTTGATAAATGGCGTTCGCACGGGCTTTAAGAATTTCAACATTGCCATGGTGGTAGGGTTGTCCTCCGCCACCTATGCAACCACCAGGACAGGCCATAATTTCAATAACGTCGTACTCACTTTCGCCAGCTTGAATTTTTTCCAAGATTTTTCGGGCATTCCCCAGACCATGGGTGACAGCAACCCGTAAATTGCGTTCACCAATCGGGATTACGGCCTCTTTAATGCCCTCCATACCTCGGAGAGCTTCAAACTCAACTTTCTCTAAAGTCTCTCCGGTTAGCACCTCGTAGGCCGTCCGGAGGGCCGCTTCGAGAACGCCGCCAGTTGCTCCAAAAATTACGGCAGCACCCGTCGATTCACCCAAGGAATGATCAAACTCTTCGTCTTTAAGATTTTCAAAATGAATGCCGGCTTCCCGGATCATGCGAGCAAGTTCTCGTGTGGTGATAACGATGTCCACATCCGCGGTTTCTTGCCCTTGCGCAAGTTCAGGACGAGCTGCTTCGTATTTTTTTGCAACACAGGGCATGACAGAGACCACGATCATTTTCTTAGGATCAATGCCAGAGGCCTTCGCATAATAGCTCTTAGATAAGACCCCTAACATTTCATGGGGAGATTTACAGGTTGAGGGCACGTCCAATAAATCAGGAAATTGATGTTCAAAGAATTTGACCCAGGCAGGACAACAACTTGTGAGCATAGGCAGACGTCCGCCATGTTTTATGCGGTGAACAAGCTCTGTCGCTTCCTCCATTATTGTCACATCAGCACCGAAGTCCGTATCAAAGACGCGGTCAAAGCCAAGTCGGCGAAGAGCAGCGACCATTTTTCCCGTGACAATCGTCCCCGGTTCTAAGCCGAAACCCTCCCCCAGAGCGACTCGTACTGCCGGCGCAGTTTGTACAACAACAAATTGGCTGGGATCGTTCAAGGCTTTACGAACCTTGTCGGTTTGATCGAGTTCCATTAAGGCACCGGTTGGACATACCGCAATACATTGTCCACAGAAGGTGCAAGACGTTTCGTGCAGGGGTCGATCAAAGGCCGTTTTAATCACCGTTCCAAAACCACGTCCGACGGCGGAGTAAACACCCACAGTCTGAACATCATCGCACATCGTTTCACAGCGGCGGCAGCGAATACATTTGCTAGGCTCTCGAATAATGGCTAGACTGGAGGTGTCAATTTCAAACTCGGATATTTCCCCTTCATAGTTTATATGACGCACGCCCAGATCCGCCGCGAGAGCTTGCAGGTCACAGTCCAGGTTTTTGGCACAGGTTAAACAAGCTTTAGGATGGTCAGACAGTAGAAGTTCAACCATCGTCCGTCTGGCCTGAATGGCACGGGGGGTATCTGTTCTAACAATCATGCCAGCAGCTGCGGGGGTTGAACAGGCTGGGGCCAGATTACGTCGACCTTCGACTTCTACCACACAGACTCGGCAGGAGGCAATGTGATTATTCATGTTCATTTCATGAAGGTTGAGGTAGCATAAGGTTGGAATGTCTATGTTGATTGTTCGGGCTGCGTCTAAGATGGACATTCCTTCCGGTACGGTCAGGGGCATATCGTTAATAGTAAGCTGTATATCCATACGGAGTCCTCCTTCAGGTGTACCTTATTGGTGGAGAATGGCGCCCTCGACGCGGCATTGTTCCTTGCATGCCCCGCATTTAAGACAACGTGCTTCGTCAATGACGTGGCGTTCTTTGGCTGTGCCACTGATACAATTAGCTGGGCAGTGTTTTGTGCAAAGAGTACACCCTTTGCATTTATCGGTGATGTGGTATTTAAGCAAGCTCTTGCAAACCCCAGCCGGACAGGTTTTGTCCACGATATGGGCAAGATATTCGTCCCGAAAGTACTTTATGGTGGATAAGATCGGGTTTGGAGCAGATTGCCCAAGCCCGCAAAGGGAAGTGTCTTTGATGATCTTGCCTAGTGTCTCCAGTTTATCTAAATCCTCTAACGTCCCGTTACCTTCAGTAATTTTGGTGAGAATTTCGAGTAGACGTTTCGTACCGACCCTGCAAGCCGTGCAGCGACCACAGGATTCATCCACCGTAAATTCGAGGAAGAATTTGGCGATGTTAACCATACAGTCTTGTTCATCTAAGACAATGAGTCCTCCAGAGCCCATCAT
>DHWG01000152.1:4262-4540 GCA_002413075.1 Desulfosporosinus sp. UBA5188
GGTCCGCCAGTTTGTGCGGCCTTGAACGTTTTATGCTTCCTGATTCCACCGCCCATGTCAAAAATGATTTGACGGAGGGTTGTCCCCATGGGAACTTCCACAAGCCCTACATTCCGGACCTTCCCCGCTAAGGCAAACACTTTCGTTCCTTTGCTTTTTTCAGAGCCTATTCCGGCAAACCAATCGGCTCCCTTTAAAATGATTGGAGGGACGTTCGCCAACGTTTCCACATTGTTGACACAGGTGGGTTTGCCCCATAATCCTTTTTGGGCAGGGAA
>DHWG01000104.1:0-10069 GCA_002413075.1 Desulfosporosinus sp. UBA5188
CTACTTTACATAATATCTATTATAGGACTCAAAATAACGATGTACATATGTCTCTGTCTTTCTTAGATAATTCACTTCTATGATTTAATCTTGTAATTGATTCCATGCCCTCTATGCCGAGAAACTGGATTTGGATTATCCGTATCCGATAATATATCGTCAATCTGAATTTCAGCGAAATCACCATCAGGAAACTCAAGACATTGACCGCAATTATCACATGGTTTACTTGGATCCCGATCACACAGATCACATTCGCCGCATTGGGTACATGTTCGATCTTCTAATACACATGGTTCGCCAAGGTTTTTCAAGTTCTTAGTCCCTCCAAATTAATTTATATACTTGGTTTATTGGAACAACGTCATTATAACGAATACGTGGGCAAGGGGCAAGTTTTGTAAGTAGGAGATCATCCTTCAGTGACTATTATAACTGGTCATAACTATATTTCCACACCTCTAAAAATGCATAGGGGTTAATCCATTGCCCGTTAGGTAATTCAATTCCAAAATGAAGATGATCGGGTGTTGTTAACGCTACTCCTGTATGACCCATTGTACCCAAGAATTCTCCAGGTTTGACTCGCTTACCCTTAATAAGTGATGTAGAAATAGTTTGTAGATGGGCGTAATAATAGTAATTCCCATCATCCCCGCGTATACCGACACGTTCTCCACCCAAACGGTTCCATCCTAATTGCTCTACTTCCCCCCCACAGATACTGACAATGGGAGTCCCTTCCTTTCCAAACAGATCTGTTCCTTCATGTCTGCGTTTTCCACCTTCACGATCGGCTCCAAAACTATCTCCAAACCACGTAGTTCCTATAACCGGATACCTATACTGGTCAGGACGATAATAGGTATATTTGTTGAGAATTTCCCGATGTCTTAGAACATTATTTTTGCTAGTTTGTGGAATAGTTCCCCAGTTCAACTTTGAAAAAGGTACAGAGTTCTTAAGCTGATCAAGTAGTGGTTGTGCTTCTCCATCAGGGAGTGTTGAGCGGATCGCTAATAATTCCTCAAAGACAATTGTTTGAGATGCTTGATTGTCATGTATACACTGCTTCACTAAAGTTGGAGACAAAGACGTTAAATATGGGTAAACATCCGAAAGAATCGTAGGTGGACGATGAATTGCCTGCCATGCAATTATACCCACAAAAATGAGAAAAACCAGCTGAGTAAGTAGACGTCGTTTCATCATTGATGGAACTTTCATAGTCTCCTCCCCTACTTTCTTCTGTTTTTAGCATATTTACGAACATTTGTTTGCACTTTGTTTCGATGAATGGTAAAATATTAATGAATAGATGGGGGATGAGACTATGTATCCAGATTTATCACTGCGTCAAACTAATATCTTAGAATTTATAAAAGACCAAATACGTAAAAAGGGATATCCACCTGCGGTACGTGAAATTGGCGAAGCTGTAGGGTTGCTATCAAGCTCTACGGTCCATGGCCATCTGCAGACGTTAGAGGATAAGGGCTATATTCGACGTGATCCAACAAAACCTCGTGCGATAGAAATTTTGGATAGTTCAAGTGACTTACAAGCTGCAAAAAAAGTTGTTCATATACCTATTGTGGGCCGTGTCACTGCTGGGCAACCTATTTTAGCTGTGGAAAATATTGAAGGAACCTTTCCCCTTCCTGCTGACCTTGTGCGCCAAGACAACGATTTTATGCTTAGAGTTCAGGGAGAAAGCATGATTGGAGCCGGAATTTTAGATGGAGATTTTATTATTGTCCGTCAACAAAATGAGGCTCGAAACGGTGAAATTGTTGTTGCGCTAATTGGTGAGGAAGCAACCGTCAAACGCTTTTTTAAAGAAAGAACGCTTATTCGGCTTCAACCTGAGAACGACACCATGGAACCGATCTATTCCCAGGATGTCTCGATTCTGGGGAAAGTTGTCGGTGTTTTTCGCACTATTCAATAGACCAGAAAAATAGCGCCTATATATAGATATGCATATTCACGCTAAAATGACTAAATCTATATTGAAACATGCCTTTTGAGTCTTTGTATAAACGTAAAGAGGAGCCGATGATTTTACCATCGCCTCCTCTTTACGTTTATACAAATTAATCGCGAGAGATTTTACAATTCTGTTTATCCTGAAATCGTTCCAATCCTAACAGAATCAAATGGTCGATCAATTCAGAGTAAGGAATGCCCGTAGCTTCCCAAAGCTTAGGATACATTGAGATTTCAGTAAATCCTGGCAAGGTATTGATTTCATTAAGGATAATTTCATTTTGAGAAGTTACAAAGAAATCGACCCTACTTAGTCCAGTCGCTTCTACGGCCTGGAAAGCTCCAACAGCCATTGCCTTAAGCCGTGTAATGATGGATTCCTCCAGAGGGGCTGGAATTAACAAGCTAGAGCCAATATTTGAATACTTTGCTTCGTACGTATAAAATTCATGCGCTGGCTTTACTTCTCCGGGAATTGAAGCTTTTGGATGATCATTCCCAAGTACGCCTAATTCTATTTCTCTTCCGTTAATATTCTCTTCTACTACAATTTTACGGTCATAAACGGTAGCAACCTTCAAGGCCTCCAATAATTCTTCACGGTTGTGCGCTTTGGATATACCCACACTGGAGCCTAAATTAGCCGGCTTAACAAAGCATGGAAAGCCTATCTTAGCTTCAATTTCATTCAGGCAATTATCCTGTTGATCCAGTAAATCTGACCGCAGTAACGTCAGATAGCGCGCTTGGGGTAATTTCTTGTCACTGAAGACTGCCTTCATACGATCTTTGTCCATCCCTAGAGATGACCCTAAAACCCCAGAACCTACATAAGGTACATTAGCCATCTCAAGTAAACCCTGGAGGGTCCCATCTTCCCCATAAGGGCCATGAAGTACCGGGAAAACAAGGTCAAATTGCCCCTGATTTGGAAGAGCGTAACCATCTAAGGCCATGAAATGTGGGTTTGTAGGATCTATGACCAGCGTCACCTGGTGTGCCTTATCAGCCGGTGGAAACCCTTCCTTAATCAGGGTTTCGGGCAGAACACCCCAAAACCATTGGCCTTGTTTATTAATACCGATTGTTTCTACTGTGTAGCGCGTTCGATCAATTGCCTTGACGATCGATTGGGCCGAATTTAAGGAAACCTCATGTTCCCCTGAACGTCCGCCAAACAAAAGAACCACCCTTAATTTATGATTTTCCACAAAGCCCCACCCTCTCAATTAAGTATAGAAATACTTGCTCTCTATATGTTCCTAATATATTATGGAAACGATTTATGGAGACGAATTTGCAACTGATATAAGTATATGCTCGAGAAAAGAAAAAAGCTCCCACCTATCGGGCAAGAGCACCAATTTGATCCAATGGCCAATATCGAAATAGAGATCGTCCGGTTATATTTTGAACGGGTAAAAAACCCCACTCCCTTGAATCAGCACTATTATTACGATTATCCCCCATAACAAAAACTGAATCTGCTGGTACAACAATCGGTCCGAAGTCATTTTTTGATTTATCGGATACGTAGGGTTCATAAAGTGGTTGATCGTTGACGAAGGTCGTATGATTACGTATTTCAACCTTATTTCCCGCCAAGCCTACCACGCGTTTAATAAAGTCTTCTGTCGCGTGGGCACTCGGTGGTGGGTGAAAGACTATAATATCCCCGGGAGCAATGTGGTCAAAGTGTTTGAAGAAAAACTTATCTACAATGACTCGATCCTCCAGTTGAATTGTGGGTAGCATTGAGCCAGTAGGAACCTTGCGAGCTTCAATAACATAAGTGCGCAATACCCAAGAAAGTGCAAAAGCAATCAGTACAATTTCAATTAGTTCAAATAAAAAGCGCATTGTGCTTTTTGGCGACTCTGTATCTTCCATAATTCACCCCTTTCTACCCTTTCATCTTAACACAGTTTAGTCTATGTTTGAAAGGACGACGGTCGTTATCGAAAATCTATGACAGATAAAGTGAGATACGTTAGACTAAAAGTCCTTGATCCCACAAATTCAGCGCCGCTAGTATATTGCCCATCTGGACATAAGTGTTTGAAATGCCACCTTGTTGATAGACAATATAGGGTTCGCGAAGTGGGCCGTCTGCAGAAAATTCGCTGGTTGCACCTTGAATAAAAGTACCTCCAGCCATGATTACTTCGTCTTCATAGCCAGGCATTGCGCAAGGTATAGGGGAAACATGAGAATCGATCGGAGAACCCTTCTGAATGCCCTCACAGAAAGAAATCATCTTTGCGCGCGATCCAAGTTTAACGGCTTGAATAAGATCTGTTCTAGGCGCTTCCGGTTCAGGATGTACTTTGAATCCTAAGGCACGCCAAAATGCAGCAGAAAAGACAGCCCCTTTAATTGCTTCAGAAACCGTTAAGGGGCTAAGGAATAAACCTTGATAAAACAGGCGCTGCCATTCCAACGTAGCGCCCATATGTCCGCCGATACCGGGCGCCGTCAAACGCTGGGCTGTAAGTTTGACCAAATCTGAGCGACCCGCGACATAGCCGCCTGTAGGAGCAAGACTTCCTCCCAGATTTTTAATCAACGAACCGGCCATAAGATCGACACCGATCTCACCCGGTTCCTGATTTTCGACCAGTTCTCCGTAACAATTATCGACGAAGATGAGTATTTGAGGATAGCTATTTCTTATAAAAGTGACCAGTTCCTTGAGCTGAGATATCATCAGTGAGTTTCTCCATGCATAGCCGCGTGAGCGTTGGACCATTAGCATACGGGTTTTATCGGTGATACTTTTACTTAAAAGCTCATATTGTATTTTCCCTTGGGAATCCAGAGGAATAGCATCATAGGAAACGCCGAAATCTATCAAGCTTCCTTGTCCTACTCCCCTTAACCCGATCACTTCCTCCAATGTATCATAGGGGGCGCCACTGACAGAAAGAACATGGTCTCCAGGGCGCAAAACACCAAATAAAGCCGCAGCAATAGCATGGGTACCGGAAACAAATTGACCACGTACAAGTGCTGCTTCCGTCCCCAATATTCGTGCAACCACACGGTCGAGAACTTCACGGCCTGAATCATCGAGTCCATAACCGGTGGTTCCCTGTAAATGATACGTTGAGACACGTTCTGCTTGAAAGGCTTTTAAGACTTTTGCATGGTTATGTGTTGCAATTTCTTCTATCTTAGGAAGCTGATGTAAAAGTGTTTCCTCTGCGGCAGCGACTGCTTTACGAATTAAATCAGGGCAATTGTGCTCTAAATACAAAGAACTTCCTCCTTATTAGACAAGGGAACGCAAGGCGAACTCAGGTCAATAATAAGCTGAGTTCACTCCAAACTGGCTTTAAGGAGTCACCCCGTGAGAGGGACACCTCGATTGGATGAGGAAGGCGCTGAACAAGTTCGGAAAGATCGTCTTCCGCCATGACTTTATCGACTTTATTGAGCAAGGTAATTATAGGCTTATCATCGCACTCCAGCTGCTTTAGCACCTCATGCACAGTCTCAGCATGTTGAAGTGCTTGTGGATGACTCGCATCAACGACATGCAATAAAACATCAGCATGTTGTACTTCTTCTAGCGTGGCTAAAAATGCTCGAAGCAGTTGGGTTGGCAATTTTCTAATAAAACCAACGGTATCACTTAGAAGAATTTCCAAGGATGAATTTATTTTGATGCTACGAACAATTGGATCTAAAGTTGCAAACAATTTATTTTCACCAATTGGGATGTCAGACCGACTACCAGTCTGTTCCATGGCTGCCTTAAGAAACGTCGTTTTCCCTGCGTTTGTATACCCTACTAGAGCAATTGTTGGTAAGCCACTTCTAGTTCTTTGACGACGCTGGACATCTCGATGCTGTAATACTTGCTTCAATTCTTTCTCAAGTTGAGTAATGCGATCCCGCATGCGCCTGCGATCAAGCTCTAATTTTGTCTCACCAGGTCCCCGCGAGCCCACGCCTGATCCTAAACGAGAGAGAGCTTGTCCTTGGCCCGATAAATAGGGTAATAAATGTTTAAGCTGGGCCAATTCGACTTGTAGCTTCCCTTCGCGGGATTGAGCACGTTGTGCAAAAATATCTAAGATCAAGCCCGTGCGATCTAATACTTTTAACCCTGTTTCAGTCTCTAAGGTTCGTAATTGTGCCGGGGATAATTCATCATCACAAATCACTACATTGGCTTCAGTTTCCTGTGAACGGTGCACT
This sequence comes from Desulfosporosinus sp. UBA5188, assembly GCA_002413075.1. GTDB lineage: Bacteria > Bacillota > Desulfitobacteriia > Desulfitobacteriales > Desulfitobacteriaceae > Desulfosporosinus. Next base: position 6,193 of record DHWG01000104.1, read on the forward strand.
AATTCTTCAATTTTTCCGCTTCCCAAGTAGCTACGGGCCTGACCATAACGACGTAGTTGGACTAGTTGCCCCACTACGTCTACACCAGCTGATCGAGCCAGCTCTCTAAGTTCCGTCAAATCTTCATTATCGTCTTGTTCACTGTCTACAAGCGCAATAAGGAAGGCACGCTCTTTACCAGTGGCTGTCTCATTTTTAGGGGTACCCTTGGCAAGATTCGACAAGGAGTCGTTATAATCAAAGGCTTGCCAGTTTTTAGTACTAAGGTTTACGATAAAAGAATCGTCCTCACCTGTGCGATAGGCAAGCTGGATTCCAGTCATCAAGCCTTCACGGACTCCCACGGCAGACATACTTTCTAGTTGAAGGGATAACAGAGCGCTGTGATCTAGTGGACTTAGTCTGAAGTCTCCTTTAGGATGGGTATGGATGCACCTCAGGTGTTTTCCAATCGATCTTCCTTTGATCTGGGGTAGAGTTACATTGGCGTGATGCCCCACTGCAGCAGCGAGGAGTGTACCTGGACGTGAAATATAAACAGCAATTTCACGATTCCAAAGTTGTGTCAACCGTAGCAGTTCTTCAAGAATCTCAGGATGAATTAGCTCAGAACGTTCAGTCTTATATTCAGAAAGATCTTTAAGTTCTTGTATTTGACTTGCCCGAATCCCGGACAGTTCTCCCGAAATATCCATATCCATAGAAAACCTCTTATTCTAAGTTTTTACTAAATATGATAACCTAAAAGATGAAATCAGAGATCTTCTAGGGTAATATCCACAGGTAAAATTTGTATGAGTTCCTCTCGACTAGAGCTGGGTTTTTGGAAAAGCCGAACGGCTTGTTTCCTCACTGTCTTTTCCACAAGGTTACGAACAAGCCTTGCATTTCCAGCATAAGGATGAGTCTTCAATAAACTTTGCAGGTGAACACGGAGTGCCTCCGATCCACCAATTGTAAGCTCATATTGTCGAGACTTGAACATAGAATTCCCGATGGCTAACAATTCATCAAGCGTATAATCTGGAAAGTCAATATGTATAGGAAAGCGTGAGCGAAGTCCAGGATTGGTTCGCAAAAACCATTCCATTTCATTAGAATAACCAGCTAAGATTAATACAAGATTATCTTTGTTATCCTCCATGGATTTCACTAAAGCATCGATAGCTTCCTTGCCGAAATCTTTCTCTCCTCCACGGGCTAGCGAGTAGGCTTCATCAATAAAAAGAACGCCACCTAAAGCCTTCTTAAGTTGTTCCCTAGTTTTTTGGGCCGTATGTCCAATATATTCACCGACAAGATCGGCTCTCTCACATTCAATCACGTGCCCTTTTTGAAGAACGCCCATCTCTTTAAACAATCGGCCGACTATACGAGCCACCGTTGTTTTGCCAGTTCCAGGGTTCCCACGAAAAATCATATGAAGAACTAAAGGCTCAGCAACAAGTTTTTCCCTTATACGACGCTTTTGGATTTCAACATAGGCTTGCAATTCACGAATCAACCGTTTTACGGTCACTAAACCAATGTAAGCTTCCAGTTCATCAAGAATCTCGGCGACTTTATCTCTTTCCTTCTCAATGATCAAAGGACTGTTTTTACGAACTCGACCTATTCCCACCAGATCTGTCACAGATGTGATAAACGGCTCGCTTTCACGTGGCAAGGGAGATTTAATCACCGGCGGTAGATGATTGTCCGGCCTAAATGTAACACGTATTGTCATAAGTACAGGCACCTCCCATCCTTACTACTATACTCAAGTAAAGATGAAAGGTGTCAAGAAATCACGTTTGTTATTATTTCCCTGTTAATGTCTTTGAGTATCGCACGCGAGAAGAATGCTCTAGGAATTTCTTGCGGATACGAACACTTTTCGGGGTAATTTCCACCAACTCATCATCATTAATAAACTCTAATGATTGCTCCAAGGAGAATTCTCTAGGTTTATCAAGGCGCAACGCTTCATCGGCTGAACTAGTACGCATATTTGTAAGCTGCTTTTTCCGACAAACGTTCACTTCAATATCTTGCTCACGTTTATTCTCTCCAACAACCATACCACCATAGACATGTAGGCCTGGATCAACAAACAAAGTTCCACGTTCCTGAGCGGAATAAAGGCCGTAGGCATTTGTTTCTCCCTCTTCAAAAGCAACAAGTGCACCACGGGTTCGTCCAGGGATATCCCCTTTATAAGGTTCATAGCCCATGAACACATGACTCATCATGCCTTCACCCCTGGTTTCAGATAAGAAGTCTCCGCGGAAGCCAATAAGACCACGTGCCGGAATTTTGAATTCCAAACGGAGTTGCGTCGCAGACAGACTTGTCATATTGGCCATTTCTGCTTTTCGCTTGCCGAGTAACTCCATAATAGATCCCAGCGCACTTTCGTGAACATCACAGGTAAGAAATTCCATCGGTTCAGATTTAACACCCTCAATGCTTTTATAAATCACTTCAGGTTTAGAAACTTGTAGTTCATAACCTTCCCGACGCATGTTCTCTATCAAAACTGAGAGATGAAGCTCTCCCCTTCCAGATACTTGAAAGCAATCCGCAGAGTCAGTTTCTTCGACCCTGAGACTAACATTGGTCTCAACTTCTTTCCAAAGTCGTTCGCGTATCTTTCTAGAGGTGACGAAATGACCTTCTCGCCCTGCAAAGGGACTGTTATTGACCATGAAATTCATGGACAAAGTAGGCTCATCGACTTCGATAGTTGGTAAGGCTTCAGGATTGACAGCACAAGCGACTGTTTCTCCAATATTTGCAGTGGTAAGGCCTGTTAACGCAACGATTTCTCCTGCAGAAGCTTCAAGAACGTCTTGTCGTTTTAGCCCTTCGAACATCATAACTTTACCGACTTTACATTTTTCAGAACTGCCATCCCGCTTGATTAAGGTGACATTTTCGTTTTGATGTATGGTTCCACGAACAATTCTACCTACTGCGATTTTCCCGACATAATCATCATAGTCAAGAGTCGTGACCAGCATCTGGAACGGAGCCTCAAGATCAACAACGGGGGCAGGAATGTGATCCAAGATTACGCTAAATAACGGTGTTAAATTCTCTGCGAGAGAATCGTAGGAGAGTCCTGCAGTTCCAGCACGTGCTGAGGCATAGACAACTGGGAAATCCAACTGTTCGTCTTCTGCACCAAGCTCAATAAAGAGGTCAAGAACTTCATCGACCACTTCATCCGGACGAGCATCCGGGCGGTCAATTTTATTAATGACAACAATAGGTACGAGCTTTAGCTCGAGAGCTTTTCTTAATACAAAGCGTGTTTGAGGCATAGGGCCTTCAAATGAATCGACAATGAGGAGTACCCCATTCACCATTTGTAACACACGCTCAACTTCACCACCGAAATCGGCATGACCTGGCGTATCGATAATGTTAATCTTTGTACCTTGCCAATGAACGGAGGTGTTTTTAGATAAGATGGTAATTCCACGTTCACGTTCTTGATCATTGGAGTCCATGACGCGTTCCATAACTTGTTGGTTAGCTCTGAAGGTTCCACTCTGTTTTAACATGGCATCCACAAGCGTCGTCTTTCCATGATCAACGTGAGCGATAATTGCAATGTTTCTTAAATTTCGAGTTTCCATAGTTGGGCTGAGTTCCTTTCTTTCACTAAGATATAAGCATATGCTTCTAATATACCACGGATGCGCAGCAATTTCAACAGAAAGAACTAAGTCTGGTCTGATACCAAACTTAGTTCTCATGCTTTCGAGGTTATCCCAATTATTTATTGTTAGGACTGAGTATTCGCAGTCGATTCTGCAGCACTCGCAGCCATAAAATTAATCGGTCGAATCGGCATGACTGTAGAAATTGCATGTTTATAGACCATCTGTTG
>DHWG01000104.1:10210-38024 GCA_002413075.1 Desulfosporosinus sp. UBA5188
GCATGTTTATAGACCATCTGTTGTCGACCTTCAAACTCAATAATCACTGTAAAGTTATCAAAACCTTTAATAAGTCCCTTAAGTTGAAACCCGTTAACCAAGTAAATAGTCACCGGAAGGTTTTCCTTGCGAACCTGATTTAAAAAAGTATCCTGTAAATTGATGGGCGATTTATTCATATATTTGCCTCCAGCACCTAATATTTCTACTTAACTTATTCTACACGAGTTTGACAGGCTCTGCAAGTGTTGACAATATCCCTGAGTAAGACGTTCAAATCTGTCTGGATATCATACCAACTGATTCGTGGATCACGGCGAAACCAAGTTAATTGGCGTTTCGCAAAGTGACGAGTATCTCTTTGCAGCAAACGAAGCATTTCAGGTTGTGTTACAAGTCCCTTTATGTACCAAATTGAATGACGGTAGCCTATGCTTTGTAAGGGCTTTAACGTGGAAGCATAACCGATGTTTAAGAGAGCCAGTGTCTCTTCGATTAAACCTTGAGAAAGCATTGTGACGCAGCGTTGATTAATTCGCTCGTAGATTAGCTCGCGTGATGCAGTGAGGCCAATATAGAGAATTGACGGATCAAGCGCCTTGTATTCATTATCTCGAAATTGACGTTGACTCGAGAGTGTTTTACCGGTTAATTCCAAGATCTCAAGGGCTCGAATAACGCGAAAAACATCGTTAGGGTGCAACTGCTGTGCTGTTTCATGGTCCCTCACCTTCAACTCATCATGCAGTGCTAAATTTCCGTGGCACTGAACAAATTGTTTCCACTTAGAGCGGATTTCTTCGGATCCCTGTTGAGAGAAGTCATAGGGATCTAGTAGTGATCGAATATAGAGACCTGTCCCACCAACCACAATTGGAACATGCCCACGGCTCCTAATTTCATCAATTAAGGAATTGGCCATCAATTTGAACTGGGCTGCTGAAAAGGGTACTTCGGGGTCTATATAATCAATAAGGTGGTGTGGGATAAGCTGGAGTTCTTCTGCTGAAGGTTTTGCTGAACCAATATCTAGTTTTTTATAAACCTGAACAGAGTCTCCCGAAATTATCTCACCACCTATTTCCTGGGCCAGGGCTATTCCTAATGACGTCTTACCGACGCCCGTAGGACCAATAATAATGATTAGTGGATACACGAAACCAACCCCCATTAAGGCATATGAAAGAAAATACTTGTCAAAGATGCCATGTATATTTTGCGTCATATAAGTTGTTATTTTTATGTGTCTATACTAATATGACACCATAGTCCACGGAGCTATACTGCCCTCCGCGTAATATATCGAATCCCAGACGTCGGAATTCTGAACTGTTTTTGCGTTCCTTGAGCACAACCCTGTTCCGAGCAACCCGACACGCTTCTAAGATGGCTTCGTGATCGAGTGATTTATGGTCTGACCACCGGTGCAAGGGCAGCATGGAGTCAGACTGTTTACACGTATACCGAAACATTGGATCAAAGTAGACCACATCTACAGAGCGCGAAGGAATACTTTTTAAGTAGCTAAGGTGTTCCCCCCAGCGAACTTCGATTCGTCCCGAAGCTCTTGCTAAAGCGTTCCAAGCAGCTTGTTTAGTGATGTTCTTAGCCTTTGGAACAAGTTCTGTAAAATGGTTTAGGCCATCTTGCACGAAAGCTGCTAAAATCGGAGATTGTTCAAGCGCAAGAACCCGTCCCTGATCACCAACCGCCCAGGCCCCAAGCAGAGCTTCCGTCCCCAAACCCAGTGTGGCATCAATTAAAGAGTCACCAGCCTTAAGTTGCGCCGCTTCGAGATAACGATCAGACCTACCACTTAAGAGATTCATGAGCCGAATGAGAGCCATACTTGGATGAAAGGGTAGTTGCTTTGCACCATTGGTCAAGAAGACGCCCTGACGCGTCATGGTAAGTTCTGGTAAATCTTCCACCCCACTGCGTGCTATACCCCAATTACAGCCGGGTTGTTGGTGAAACCAAGCAAGCCTTTTTTGAAGTTCAGGATCAGCATGCATAAGTTTGATCAGAACAGGTTTTTCTTTGTACATACATCCTCCGGTCTCTTACTCACTGACAGTATACCCCTATCATGGTATCCATAAACTTTTGAAAGGTCAGGTCCGATAAAAGCGTTTTTCCAATTCTGAACGTGTCATTTTAACCATCGTTGGGCGTCCATGGGGACAGGTATAGGGATTTTTACTTTTTCCAAGGTGTGCAATGAGTTGTTCCATTTCGAGTAAGGAAAGGGAGTCCTGTGCTTTAATGGATTCTTTGCAAGCCAACATATAAATCCATTCCTCCAATAGTTTTTCTATGGTGGGTGTAAAATTTTTCTGTAAAACCTCTTCGATAAACTGACGTAGTAGACGATCTGCATGGACCGTTCCTGTATGAACGGGTACACCCCGTAATAAGTAAGTTCGTGCACCAAATTGCTCCAGAATAAATCCCATTTCGGTGAGATTCCATAGATTTTCTAAAACCACCTGTTCTTCCTGGAGGGTAAACTCCATGGGCAGTGGAACTAGAAGTGCCTGACTTGAATGTTCGACTTGTTTGAACTCTACAAAAAGCCGTTCATAGTTAATTCGTTCGTGTGCTGCATGTTGGTCAATCATCAGAAGAACTTCACCGTCAGTTGCTAATATATAGGTGTTGAAGAGCTGCGCTAAAGGCCAGATATGCGCAAGGGTGTCTTCACATATTGTCTCAATCTCACTAATGAACTTGTTTTGAGTCAAGGTCTCCACTTGAGCACTTAACTGAGCTGAGGCTGTCTGAATAGGTACGTCACCTAGACGTTCAAGGACTTTAGACTGTTCTTGAGCGGGTAGGTAGAATTTTGGTTGGTCAAATTTTTCAGGTTTAACAGGTAGTTTTTCTGGAGTCATTTTTAAGGGTGGTGCCGCAGGTTCGCGAAATTGCAATTCAGCCTTAGAGTCCTTCAGCGAGAAAGCAATCTTAGTTTCGTGCGTTGATAAGTGTTGTGTTTGAAACGAGGGTAGCGGTTTACTATCAATAAGGGTTTGATAAACCTGCTGACTGATAAAAGAACCTAAGGCTTTTTCATTTTTAAAGCGCACCTCCATTTTTGTGGGGTGGACATTAACATCATACTCTGAAGGTGGAACATGTAGATGAAGTACGACGACCGGATGAAGCTTATTAGGAATGAGGGTGTGATAGCCTTCCGCTAGAGCGCGGCTCAAGAACGACGAGCGAACAATTCGTCCGTTAATCATAAATGTTTGGGTTTGTTTAGAAGATCGAACCAGATCTGGTGGACTGATAAAGCCCTCTAATTGCCACTCTGCCTGTTGCGCTTTAATGGGTATTAGCTGCCGGGCGATGGTATGACCGAAGATTGCTCCTATCGTTTCACGAAGATCCCCGCGCCCGGATGTTTGCAAAACAACTTGTTGCGGATGCGTTAAAGAAAACGAGACCTCTGGGTGCGCAAGGGCGATTCGCCCGAGGGTATCACTTATGAGACCAAACTCTGTTGGAATCGATTTTAGAAATTTTAATCGTGCTGGTGTATTGTAAAATAGATTGCGGACGGTCACGGAGGTTCCGATAGAGCACCCCACTTCCGAAAATTCCCCTTGCTCTCCACCCATAAGCTTAAGACATAATCCAACGACCTCGTCAGATGGACGTGAAGAAATCTCCAGTTGAGAAACGGAAGCAATACTAGGTAAAGCCTCCCCTCTAAAACCAAGGGTTTGTAAATGATTAAGGTCATCAATCTGACTGATTTTACTGGTAGCATGGCGAATAACGGCCAAGGGTAAATCCTGAACAGCTATTCCACAGCCATCATCTTTCACACGAATGAGCGATACACCGTTGCCTTCAATGGTTATGTCAATGTGTTTTGCCCCAGCATCTAGGGAGTTTTCTACCAGTTCCTTGACGACAGAAGCCGGGCGCTCAACGACTTCACCCGCGGCTATTTGATTGGCTGAGTGCGAATCAAGAATATGAATTACCGGTATCAAAATTCCCTCAGTCCTTCTTTCCTATTCCAAACTTCTAGATTATCGTTAAGCTGGTTTTGTAGTAAAACGCTTGTGTTACCATCACTATGATGTTGAAAATGGTCCCAAAGGTCATAGCCCGCTTGCTCACATTCTGGGCAGGCTTGGAAAGGTATCCGCACTAATATTGACTTTTTAGGAGATGACGAGCAAGAGCTTTCAATATACACGGTTCCTGCGCAATGATTGCACTGCCGAATGTAATCATGACGCGTTTCTTCTAACCCATCCGTGTCATAATAAACAGAACGAGGACTATAAATCCAATTCCCTTTGGGAAAGAAGGCTTTGTTTTGGGTTATGAAGCTGGGTTTACTCGTTTGCTGTTGTATCTTCAGTTCGTCAAGATACGGCTTTAGTTCCCCTAGCTTTAAAACTGGACGATCTAGTTTCTGGGGTTCTCGGACATGATGGTAATCTTCGCCCGCAAGTGCCAGTAAAATTGCTAGGTTGACATAAGGCAGTGCCCCTTCTATAGAATATCCGCCCTCCAGGACCGCCAAATCCGGTTTTAGCAGTTCGGTAATTCGCCCGTACCCATTGGCCGTTAAATTCATCGACGCCAGAGGGTCTGTGAAATGATTGTCCTGGCCGGCTGAATTGATAATAAGCTCAGGGGCAAAAGCTTGCAACCTCGGTAACACCCAGTTTTCTAAAACGTAATGATAGCCTTCGTCGCCAGTTCCGGGCGGAAGTGGAATGTTCAAAGTCTGATTCCAAGCATTGGGGCCTCCTTTTTCCTTCACAAAGCCACTTCCTGGATAAAGGGTGCGACCATCTTGATGAAGAGATATGTAAAAAACATTCGGATCGTGGTAAAAGATATCTTGCGTTCCATCACCGTGATGGACATCAGTATCGACAATAGCAATCTTCTTAATTCCAAAACGAGCCCTCAATTGATTCACGAGGATAGCTTCATTATTGAGTGTGCAAAACCCACGATTTCCCCATACAGTTGCCCCGGAATGATGCCCGGGAGGTCGCGCAAGGACGAATCCATTATCAATATCACCTCTAACACGTGCCTCGCCAAGTAATATCGCACTCCCTGCTGCAATGAGGTGAGCATCTAAGGAACCTTTATGCGCTTCAGGGTTAGGAAATAAAGCCTGAGCCCTCAAGGCCTCATGTAACGAAGCAATGCGGGGTGAGAATTGTTTGACCTGGGGCAAGTCCAGAATCCCTTCTTCAAACAATTGCTCCTGAGTATAGAGGAGACGTTCTTCTCGTTCGGGATGGGAATCGCCTAGTGACCAATCAAAGGCAGGAAAAAACAAAATCCCCGTTCGTTTCATATGTGTATCCTCCCTATCACACCAGACCGCAAATGTACGGCACCTCGAACGATTTGACCTACCGTTCTAGACCCCTTAACAATTGGAAAGAAATCAAAGGGGTCTTTTACCATCTCTTCCATGTTAATCCCATAAAATGTCGCTTGCTGCTGAGCTAAGGTATCCAGAAACCCCTCTACTTCTAGATAAGGACGTAAAGAACCTGACCATTTACCTTGTTCTCCGGTCTCTTCTACCCGATACTGTTTCATATATGTGTCCAGCTGAAGTGTGCAATCAAAAGTTGGTCTGGCCATAGCTGCACCAAGCGCATTGGAAACTTCCGGAAAAGCACCGAGCTGTACAGGACTATTAAAGCGTTTTTCTAAAGCTGTTATCATTCCTCGAGCACCGCCTCCGCTAACTAACAAACCGAAGATGCGGGCCTCATGGGGATGAAGAACCTCCCAAATTTTATAAGCTGGCTCTTCGGTCCACTCTTTCTTCAGGGAATCGACGGCCTCAGCGATTCTCTGCGCTACACTGTCAATAATATTAGTAGCCAGCTCACGCAGGAATTCAGGTGTTTGATGTTCAATCGGTAAAATAGAGGCAAGGGCTTCTTCCGCTAAGCGTTCATTTCCATAGTCAATAAGCCCAAGATAACGCATCGCATCTGTTGGTGTGGGTAACTTCCCTCCCAAACAATACGCTGGTCCAAGTCGGTAACTTTCTAAGACAAAGCCCTCAGCTGTGGCGCGGATTGCAGTGTCCCCACCCACCGGAATTGAACGGACTGCGAGCGACCGCACCAGCGTTGAAAAAGGCCCGATTTGAGCGCCTTTCGAACTGAGTAACGGCACTCCCGAAAGAACGATCCCAATATCAGTCGTTGTTCCACCAATATCTACAATAATAGAAGAGTCAGTTGGTTCACTTTGAGTCAGGGCGGCAAGGATACTAGCTGCTGGTCCAGAGTAAATGGATTCAATAGGCCTAATCTTGGAAATAGGTAAAATCCCGCCGTCCGCCTTTAATATAAAAATAGGCGCCACAATTTTCCGAGCGGATATGGCACTTTGTAATTGCTGGGCAAATTGATGATATACGTCGGTAACCGCAAGATTAAGATACGTCGTCAAACTACGCCGATAAAAATTTACTTGTCCCCAGGCATGTCCTTGTGCAATGCGTAAAGAGGGATTAATCCCCTCAAGATAGGAAGCGAGTTGTTTCTCATGCTGACTGTTTCTATGTGAGAACTTTCCTACAATGGCAACTTGGGCAGGATTCTCAATCAATTTTTTGTTTTTTCCTAGCATTTTCTCCCATTCACTTTGATCAGGAGGTTCAATTTCTCGACCTCGAAAATCCATTTCTCCAGAGAGCTCCAGATAACTGACAGGCCAAGGGAGTGCATCAACACTCATCCCATTTCCTGAAAATAATAGTAACTCAACGGCTGGGATTCGGTTTTGGAGAATAGCGTTTGTAACGAGTGTTGTGCTCACCGTTATTTGGGTCAGCGCTTGTTCATCCGGAATACAAAGCTTGTCAAAGGCATCGATGAGTGTCTCTACTAGATTTTCAGATTGGGTGGGTATCTTTGCCGTATGTCGGATATGACCGTCCTGAATAGACACGGCGTCAGTATATGTGCCACCCACATCAATCCCTACTCGATTAGGAATATTAAACACCTCCTAAATTATTTCTGTGACTTGAATGCGTTCACGCAGGTCAAAGAGATACAGAAGAGCTTGGCGTGCTGTCATATCTTCTATAGGTAGTTTCTTGATTTCTTCCAAGAGCGGGTTAGTTTGCGGGACGTCAAAAAACGAGAATTGAGTAGCTTGCTTGGGTGAGTCACTCAAAACATGTTCTGACTCGGAGGACTCTAATTCTAGAAGCAGAGTTTTAGCTCGTTTAAGAAGGTCATGCGGCAGACCTGCCAGTCGGGCTACTTGGATACCATAACTGTGATCGGCTTTGCCGGGTAAAATTTTGTGCAAAAAGACAATGTCCTCTCCTCGTTCCTTTACGCCGACATGGAGGTTAAATAATCCTGGGAAGTCGTCTTGGAGATGCGTTAACTCATGATAATGCGTGGCGAAGAGGGTAATAGGGTTAAACTTGCTCTGTTCAACGAGGTACTCAGTAACCGCCCAAGCGATGCTAAGTCCGTCAAACGTCGCAGTTCCCCTGCCAATTTCATCTAAAATAATTAAACTCTTACTAGTAGCATATTTTAAGATGTGGCCGACTTCTTTCATCTCGACCATAAAGGTGCTTTGTCCGGCTGCTAAATCATCCGATGCACCGACCCTTGTGAAAATCCGATCAACCAGTGTGATGCTAGCACTTTTAGCGGGTACAAAAGATCCAATATGGGCCATGAGGACAATCAAGGCGACTTGGCGCATATAGGTCGATTTCCCTGCCATATTGGGGCCTGTGATCAGCGCTAACTGAAGGCTTTGAGACATTAAGGTATCATTGGGGACGAACACGCCTGGCTCAAGCATTTGTTCGATCACTGGGTGTCGCCCTTCTATGATATTGATTTGACCATCATCCTTAATCTGCGGACGAACATAGTGGTTACGAACAGCAACTTCAGCTAAACTGACAAAGACATCAATTTCCGCTAATATCTGAGCTATGTGTAGAATAATCTTAGCGTGTGTTCGCACATCTTCCCGCAGAATTAAGAGAAGTTCGTATTCTAAATCTTTGAGTTTTTCCTCAGCACCGAGAATTTTTTGTTCGTACTCTTTCAATTCTGGCGTAATAAAACGTTCTGCATTAGACAAAGTCTGCTTGCGTAGATAGTCCGGAGGACTAAGATGAGCATTGGCATGGGTAATTTCAATATAATAGCCAAATATTTTGTTATATCCTATCTTCAAGGAACGAATCCCAGTTCGTTCACGTTCTGCCGTTTCCAGTTGAGCAACCCATGCTTTGCCACCCGTAGAAATAGAACGAAGTTCATCCACTTCTTGAGAATAACCAGTTTTGATGATATTGCCATCACGGAGAGATATTGGGGGATTGGGATCAAGAGCACTGTGAAGCTTTTGAACGAATGTGTCAAGTCCATTAAGATGAGATGCTTTGCTATTAAGGCTTTCAGCAGAGCTTGCCGTCAGGAGAGTACGAATCTTGGGAAGAAGCGCTAAAGTTTGCGCTAGCGCTAATAAATCTTTTGCATTGGCCGTTCCATACGAAACCTTTCCCATCAGGCGTTCGAGATCATAGACCCCGGACAGAAGCTTAAATAAGTCTCGACGCAGAAATGCATCCGAGGACAGTTCGTCAATTATTTCAAGACGCTGATCTATAGCATCTTGCCTAAGCAAGGGTTTTTCAATCCAATTCTTTAAGAGCCTACCTCCAAACGCGGTTTGGGTTAAATCAAGAACTGACAAGAGTGTGCCTTTTTTCTCAACGTTACGAAGAGATTCCGTTAGTTCAAGATTACGACGGGTCCATTGATCGAGAAACATCCAGTGTTCAGAACGAAACGTCGTAATTTCGATAATATGGGTTGGGTCGACGCCGGGCATCGTTTCGAGTAAATAGCTCCATAAAGCGGTAGCAGCTTGGGTTCCTACTGGAAATTCTTGAAACAAATCCTGTTGCTCAAAAAAGTGCTCTCTTAAGGCCTGATCACAAAACGTTTTTTGGTCGCGTAAGCTACAGTAGTAACCCGCCCATGTCTTAGATTTTTTCATAAGCTCAGGTGGCAATAATAGTTCAGCCGGATTAATACGGGTTAGTTCGGTGAGAAGATCGTCAAGTTCTGGGGTTTGAAACATTGAAAATTCTCCCGTGGATAAATCAAGAAAAGCAAGTCCCCATGACATATCATGATACACACTGGCTAAATAATGATTGGTCTGTTCAGGAACCGACTCCGTTAGAGTACCTGGAGAAACAATACGAATAATGTCACGTTTAACAATACCTTTTGCCTGTTTAGGGTCTTCAACCTGTTCACAAATGGCGACTTTATGGCCAGCTTTGACGAGCTTGGACAGATAATTATCTAAAGCATGATAGGGGACGCCACACATAGCAATTCGTTTCCCGCCGCCTGCATCTCTTCCGGTTAAGGCTATTTGTAAAATAGGTGCGGCTAATTCTGCATCCTCTCCGAACATTTCATAAAAATCACCTAATCGATAAAATAGAATTGTACCAGGCGCCTTCTCTTTAATTCCTCGATATTGTAACATCATCGGGGTGCTCATACCTTATTTCTCCCCTTTTAGAACATAGTTTTATTAGTATTAATACAACTATCAATTATAATTGATCTTAATTTTAAAGGAATCCTAAAAGGGAAGAGCTACAGATTTAGCTCTTCCCTTTTAATAACTTATGGTACTTCATTAGGTGTTAGCTTCCTGAGCAACCGCAGCCACCGCTACCACACCCACCAGGTTCACATCCACCTGGTTCACAAGTGTTGTCTTGGCAGGAACAACCGTCTGATGCTCCAGCAATTGCACCCGCTAGAATGGAATTAACACTATCTAACATTTCGGTGAATTTGTCTTGCGCTGTCATGTAAGCAACAATGGCAGGGTTACCCTCAACCTTTGTTTCAATTTCATCCACCAAATTTTTATCGGTTTCAGAAGGCTCGCTTTCAGTTTGTTGCTTCTCCATAAATTGCTCTTGAGCTTTCTGTAATTCAGCAATTAATTGTTGGGCTGATCCGTCAGCTGACATGGCATCTTCAGTTTTTCTCAATTCTGCTAGTTCTGAACTGCGAGCAATGGCATCAGCCAAGAGCCCAGCTTTTTCAGTAATTTCAGGATTCATCATTAATTAATACACCTCCGAATTATTATATTCTACATAAAGCTCTGAATTCCTCTATTGGATTCAACCTCCCCAACTAGGGTCCAGGTTCCTGCTTCATTGATCTTGACATGAACCAACGATCCAATACTTGCTAGATCACCCTTAAAAACAACGAGCTCATTTCCGCGTGTTCTTCCCGTTAAACGTTGGGGATTTGTTTTACTCGGACCTTCCACAAGAACTTCAACAACTTGTCCAATCATATGTTGCCGCCATTCAAGGCTTTCTGAATTTTGAACACTCATCAATTTCTGCAAACGTCTCTTTTTGACGTCTAGAGGAATCTGGTCTTCCATTTTGGCAGCAAGTGTTCCTGAACGTTTAGAATACATAAAGGTAAAGGCTTGACTATAATGAGCTTGCTTCATCATAGTGAGGGTTTGTTCGAAGTCTTCTTCCGCTTCGCCAGGAAACCCAACGATAATATCCGTTGTTATACTAGCATTTGGAATAAGTTCTCGGATTTGTTGAACTCTCTTCAAGTAGTATTCCCTTGTATATTTACGATTCATGCGCTCTAAAATAAAATTACTCCCAGATTGAATGGGGAGATGAAAGTGTTCGCAAAGTTTCTCGCCTTCTGCAACAGCTTTAATCAGCTTATCTGATAAATCTTTGGGATGGGAAGTTATAAAGCGTATTCTCAAAAGTGACGCAATCTGATCCACTTGATGGAGAAGATCCGCAAAGTCCAAGGCGGGTGTAAACTCTTTTCCGTAGGAGTTTACATTTTGGCCTAGTAATGTGACCTCTCGGCATCCGCTGTCCACTAGAGATTTGATTTCTTCAATAATTTCTTTAGGTTTACGACTCCTTTCCCTGCCTCGCACATAGGGTACTATACAATATGAGCAGAAATTATCACAACCATACATGATATTCACATTGGCATGTAGTTTACCTTTCTCTGCGAACGAGGCAACTTCTAAGGTTCCTTTTGGTTCTTGCCAAACTTCAGCCACTTTCTCGCCCTGCTCCACTTTACGCAAGAGGGCAGAAAAATCGTGCAAATTATGCGTTCCAGCCCAAATGTCTACATGGGGTGCTCGTTTCTGCAAGCGTTCTAAGGCACCTGGTTGTTGAACCATACAACCACTGATAGCAATTTTCACTCTTGAATTCCGTTCTTTCAGCTTCTTAAGTTCTCCAATTTTTCCAAGTATCTTATTCTCTGCGCTTTCTCTTACGCAGCAAGTATTAACAATTACTAAATCTGCTGTTTCAAGGTCCTCTGAAGGTGAATAACCAAAGTGTCTTGTAATCTCGGTCAAAGTTTCTGCATCACGTTCAGACATTTGGCAACCATAGACTAATGTAACAACCTTTTTATTATATTCCAAGAAAGTCACTCCTTGATGGCGAATTCAGCTCCCACTTATAGAAGAGGGAGACTTCTTCTGGCACTTGGTTATAGATTTCGAAAAACTCCTGCCTTATGCAAGGCTTGATAAGCAATAAGAATAAATGGACCTAAGATCAATCCAATCACTCCAGTCGATGCCAGACCAATATACATGCTAATGAGAACAAAAAGTGGATCGAGTCCTACATTATCCCCAAGGATTTTCGGCTCAATGATATGCCTCAGAACTGTGATAACAGTCGTTAGTAATATAAGCTCAATAGACAACAGACTATGCCCACTTATGAAGGCCAAAATAGACCAAGGAACAAGAACAATACCCACGCCTAAAACAGGGAGAATACCAAATATTCCAGTTATAGTCCCAATAATAATCGCATATTTTGCGTGGATAATCATTAATCCAGCAATGGATATAAACAAAGTAATTAAAAATACAATGAATTCGGCGCGGATAAAACCTGCAAATCCACGCGAAAAATCGCGCCCTAATTCACCAATATGCTCGCGCCATTGCAGAGGAAAGATATTCACAATATCGTTAAGATAGCGTTTGGAGCCGTAGGACATAAAAAAGGTTGCCACCAAAGCAATGACAATAACAATAATGATTTCAGGGATTTTAGCAGCCATCGATAATATACTTGCGAGTACAGCAGGAATAGTATTGATGAAATCCTTGACTGTATTATTCACGGTATCCGTGCTCGTACCTGGTAATTTCAAATAATAAATTTCGACCTTGGTAAGCCAATGAGTAAAAAAGCGTTGCAACAAATCATTATAATGTGGCCAGTTAATAGAAATGTCGCGAATCTCTTGAATAAGACGAATCACCAATAGCATAATAACTACGCCTAATCCACCGATCTCCACGATCATAGCAGTGACCACGGCAATTGATTGGGGAAAGCGGAATTTTGATTTTAGGAAATTTCTAAGAGGACTAATCGTTGCGGTCATAATAAACGCAAGCAGAAAGGGCAAAAACAAATATATAAAGTGCCCCACAAGAAAAATGAGTCCCCCAACTGCGATCCAGAAAGAAATGAATTTTAAACTATGCGTGAAAAATACTTTGGTCACTTGATTCATCATTCAGGCCCCCCTTCTCCTCGCAAGTTGCATTCGTCTGCGCCAGCGTCTTTTGGCGTATATTTTTCGGCTGACTAGGAGTAATAATACGACTCCCAAGGCCATGAATCCCTTAACCCAGGAGATATAATTTGAAGGTAGACTGCTTGTATAGGTAGTTGGTAAAATTGTCCGTGAGGATTTTAAGGGAAGTGTATTTAGCAGTATGTCCCCGTCTGAAACTTCGACATTGGCAACAACTTGACCTTCTGTTACAGAACTTAGAGGACTGGAAGAAGTGGGTTTGACGCGTAAATTTAACGGTGAATTCTGGTCGTTATTTTTTTGGGTTATATAGATTGGACGATCAATTATTAGATTAACGGCTTCATTATTCACCATGATTGTTGAAATAATCGAGCCTGAAGGTTTGAAAATAGTCCCTGTAAATTGAGTAAAACCAAATTCAAACATAGACTGCATATCTGTCCAGATTTCGTGACCTGGAGATTTAAGGATTACTCCAATGAATTGTCGTCCATCTTTAGTGACTGATGCGACAAGACAATTCTGGGCAGCAACGGTATAGCCTGTTTTAATGCCATCAACGGTCGTATCTCTAAACAGCAATTTATTCTCATTGCGCATTAGTACCGGAGTATTTGGCGTTGATCGTGAAACGATCTGTGATTTAGTACGGACATATTCAGCAAACGTGGGATTTTGATAGGCAACACGCGCTATGAGCGCTAGGTCATGAGCCGTAGTGACATGCCCGGGTTCTGTTAAACCACTTGAGTTTACAAAATGGGTTTGGTTAGCCCCTATTTCTCGGGCACGTTGATTCATCATTTCAACAAAGTTTGGTAAGTTGCCTCCAACATGTTCCGCAATGTCTACTGCTGAATCGTTTGCAGAGTTTAACAGTAAGGCATAAAGAAGATCTTTCAAGGGCATTTTTTCTCCTGGTACGAGGTATATCTGTGTGCCATCAACGAGCTTCTTATCGAGCATTGAAGGACTTGCTGTCACGGTATCATTTAGATTTCCCTGCTCAATAGCTAAAAGACCGGTCATAATCTTCGTGGTACTTGCTGGCGCTAGTGGCTTATCAGAGTTCTTCATATATAGAGTTTGACCTGATAATACATCAATTAGATACGCGCCCTCTCCTCGTATTTGAGGTTCTTTTGAAGAGGTTTCTTCCGCAAATGCGCTGGGAGCCATACTAGTCATCATAACTATGGCAAGAAGAACGGCTGTGATAAATTTCAACAACGAAGTACACCTCTTATTCCTGACGTGTTTGAAGCTTAAATGAAAATGCGCACGAGCTTATCAAAGAGTTCTATTCTACCCCTTCGAAGTCATACGGAAAATGGGCTTTACTTATAAAAGATACAGCATGTCCTAGTGAATTGCAAGTATTTTGGTTTCGGTGTCCATCAACCAGAACTCTGTAGGGTCTGGTTATTGTTCACTAAGCCGCTTATCTTGTAGAATATTCAAGGGAGTTCAGTGATATCCTGCAGAATACAATACAATACAAGAAAAAATAAATGTCCATCAAATTGATGGACATTTATAGGTATTCTAAAATCCTTCGAGGCTCAGTATAGGGCATGGACGTATTTAAGATGCTATTTTTTGAATAATTGCATGTTGCCCAAAGGATGCCATGAGTGACGGAAGATCTTGTTTTTTCACAAGCCGATAATTAACTTCTTCGCCTTCGATCCATGTTACAAGAAACATAGAAACCCTTCTTTCCATGTTGTATTATGTATACATAATACCATAACGTAAAATGAAATACAAGTCATAGTTCATCGTCAAGAGGGGTTTTTGTTATTTTGTTATTTTGTTATTTTGTTATTTATATAATTTCTCTTTAATTTCTTGCAAGCGGGTCCATATTGCATAACTTCGAACGTTTGCCAGGCCACCTTCGGTATTTACAAACACGTGAACTGTTTTCCCTTCTGCCAAAAGGATTTCATCTCGATAAACGTGGTAATTAAAACGTGCTGAACGTGCTGACAAGTAATCTAACTCAGTCATAATAACAAGATCATCATCATAATGTGAGGGTTTGCGATAGTGGCAACTGGCCTCTATGACGGCTAAACCTAATCCCTGTTCCTCAAATTGAGTATACGGAAGATCTAATTCTCGAAATAGTTCCGTCCTACCGACTTCAAACCAAATTAGATAATTAGCATGGTAAACGATCCCCATTTGGTCTGTTTCAGAATAACGAACACGCAAACGTGTTTTTGACGATAATGCCAAGATAGTCCCTCCTCCAGTGTTTTGAATGAGCCTAACAAGTGTGAGCCTAACAAAAAAGCGCCCAAGGCGCTTTTTTTGTTTTATCGTAAGTAACTTGCAGGATCTACAGTTGAACCATTAATAATGACTTCAAAATGTAGATGTGGACCTGTGGAATTCCCAGTTGAGCCTACCAATCCAATGCTCTGACCTTGTTTGACTTGTTGACCGACAGAAACTAGTAGTTTTGAGGAATGAGCATAACGCGTACTAACACCGTGACCGTTGTCGATAAGGATCATGTTTCCGTAACCTCCACCCCATCCTGCTGCAACGACAGTCCCGGAAGCAGCAGCAGAATAGGTTGTACCTATGCTCCCGCCGATATCTAGACCAGTATGGAAGCTTCCCCAACGAGATCCATAGGGGGAATTAATTGGGCCTCTCAAGGGCCAGGCAATCCCAGTGGAGCTGTTAGACCCTCTGGAAGCAATGCCAGTCATAGAAACAGCCGTGAGTTCCGGACCTTTGGAGACTACCTGAGTAACGGGTTGCGTACTCACTTTTTCTTCAACGACTTGCGTCGAAATAGTTTGTCCGTTTTTTTGCTCGTAAGAGTATGTGACAAACTTCGAGCCATCACTCCCTAGTTCTTTGATGACGGTATTTCCGCTGGCTAGTTCTGTATCCGTAGTCGTGACGATATCATAAGGAATTGTTTCAGTACTAGTTATGGTCCCTTTACTCATCACCGTTAGATAAGGAGTTACAGAGACTATTTTGATCTTTTGACCAGCCTGGATCTTACTATCTTCCGTCATTTCCGGATTACCAGCTAACACTTCCGTCGTTTTCATATTATTTCTACGTGCTATTAGCCACCAAGAATCATTTTCTTGAGCCGTGTATTCCGTTGTTGTTATCTTCCCACCTGTTAATTCTTTCATCGCTTGATCAAGTGTTTTAACTTGTTCTGGTTGAGCTTCAATCGGCTTGCTAGCGATGGATTCACTAAACTCAGCAGAAATGACCTTATTTGTGTCATTAGGCTTTGTATAAGAGTCCTGATATGTTTTAAGAAGTGTATCCACATCACCTTGGGTTGGTAAGATAGCAACTTGTGTTCCGGCGATCTCTAGAGTGTACCCGTCAATATAGGCGTTTAACACGTTTTGAAGTTCCTTGTCGGATGGCATTAATCCTATAAGTTCTACCTTTTTGACACGAACTGCTTCATACTCAAGTCGGTCATGAGTTTTTGCGACCTTACCTAGACTCTGACCACGTTTTGTCAAAATATCGTCTACTATTTGTTGGCCCTTATCTACACTCGCAACCATACCGATCTTTTGACCATTCACGACCAGATAGGCTGCTGAAACAGTACCACTAAAGTATACGATTGCACCACCGATGACCAATAAAAAGGTCATGGTTCCCACAATACACTTTGGAGACTTCCAAGATATTTTAAGGAGATGCCTTGACCTCCATAATTCAAACCCAGAAAGCACGTCATTGGTCTGTACATTATCACTTTTTTTGACCTCTAATTTTTTCATCCTAGCCCCCAATTTGTCTCATAGACATTTTATACTATATTATAGCATTGATTTTACAGGATAGGAATGCATTTTTCTTTATATTAGCTATTATGCTATAATGTGGTAATAAGTGCATACTGTGACAATGTCTGT
Source organism: Desulfosporosinus sp. UBA5188 (assembly GCA_002413075.1). Classification (GTDB taxonomy): domain Bacteria; phylum Bacillota; class Desulfitobacteriia; order Desulfitobacteriales; family Desulfitobacteriaceae; genus Desulfosporosinus. The sequence continues at coordinate 26,811 of DHWG01000104.1, forward strand.
TGAAGGGGGGAGTTCATCCTTGGGTATCTCATCCATTAAAGTAGTCATAGAACGAATCAATGAGCTGTCGAGAAAGAAGAGAACTATTGGCCTTGAAGATTGGGAGCGTGCTGAACAAGAAGCCATGCGCCAAGAGTATTTGTCTTTTATTCGTGGACAGGTTAAAGACACGTTGAATAAGGTTCAAATTACTGACGATCCTCTGATACAATAAATATGTCCATTTATATTGTATTTCTTTTGACCATTAGGCAAACAATATGATTAACCAACCATTTAATTCAGATTTAAAGGAGGATGATCATATTGCCAGAACGCATTATGAAATACGGAGGCGTTAAATTTCGGAATCTTGTCCCACCAGTAAAAATAAATCGGTTTGTTAATGATTTACCACTTGGAAAACGTGATTCACTGTTTGAAATAGCAAGTGAGTTGCAAGAAGCTGGTCTGATTGACGTTTTAGAGGGTCGCGCCCATAGTACGATTGATAAAGATACTATCGAGGATCAATTGCCTAATACAGGACGTGCACAAGACATGGAAGGATTTAAACGACACACGAATGACACTCTAACTCTTCCTAAGTAGAACGTCATACGTTTTGTCAGTATTACATTAAAAATAGGCGTATAGTAGAAATAATCTACTGTACGCCTATTTTATAAACTAAGAGTATAACTTCATATGGCTGTCATGTGACATAAGGAAAGAAGTTATCAGAGAATACTGATAGAACCTTCATACATCACGCCGCTCAATGCATCGACGGTCAAAGTCTGTCCATTAGAGACCTTGGAAAAGGCTTCTTTAGAACCTACAATTGCTGGAATTCCATATTGCAAAGCTACAATCGCTGCGTGTGATGTCAAACCACCTTCCACGATGACAATCGCTCCAGCTCTAGCAATGATGGGCACATAGTCTGCATCAGTTGTTTCAGCAATTAGAATGTCCCCATCATTAAAGATGTCCTTTTTCGGAGATTTGACTTTCCGTGCAATGCCAGAGTAGGACTTTCTGCCAATTCCGGTCCCTCTCGATAAGATATTCCCCATAATTTGAACTTTAATCATATTCGTCGAGCCGACCTTACCAATCGGAACGCCCGCTGTAATCACTACGACATCACCCGAACGGATAAAGTTTTTATTTAAGGAGGCATTCACAGCCACGGATAACATTTCGTCCGTTCCTAAACTTTGAGGGACAACCAAAGGTTGAACCCCCCATTGCAGCGCTAACTTTCTCGCAGTGATCGCAAATGGGGTCGCGGCAACAATTAGAGCTATGGGCCGATACTTAGAAATCATACGCGCCGTCAAGCCCGAATGCGTCGGCGTAAGGATGGCCGCAGCATCAAGGTCTTTAGCGATGGTATAGCTTGCAAAACTAATCGCGCCTGCTACATTACGCTGAGTTTGGCGAGTTACCTGATGCCCTAAATCTGTTTGTTCAATACGCTTCGCAATTTTATCCATCATCTGAACCGCTTCAAGTGGGAAAAGACCCGCTGCGGTTTCACCCGATAGCATAATAGCATCTGTTCCATCCAAAATAGCGTTCGCAACATCACTGGCCTCTGCTCGTGTGGGTCGAGGTTGACGGATCATCGAATCCAACATTTGAGTTGCCACTATAACGGGTTTACCCAACAGATTACACTTACGAATCATTTCCTTCTGTCTGATAGGGACTTCTTCCACAGGAATTTCAACGCCAAGATCACCACGTGCCACCATGAGCCCATCAGCTACTTCAAGGATAGAATCTAAGTTATCAACCCCTTCTTGGCTTTCAATTTTGGCGATGATGTGGACATCAGCTTCCATTTCTTCACAAACCCTGCGTACGTCTAACACATTGCTAGCCGTACGAGTAAAGGAAGCCGCGATAAAGTCAATCCCTTGGGAAATTCCGAAGCGAATATCCTCTATATCCCGCTCTGTGACAGCGGGTAAATCAATCAACGCGCTTGGAACATTAACACCCTTTTGCGATTTAAGAACACCGCCGTTTTGAATAACCGTTCGAATAACTTGGTTGTCCACAGAGATAACTCTTAAATCAAGTTGACCATCATCGATGAGAATATGGGTATCTATTGCAACTTTTTGCCATAGTTCAGTATAGGTAATTCCCACGCGTTGCTGATTACCTATACTGCTAAGATCTAGATCCAGACTAAATTTCGCCCCATTTTCAAGAGTAATCCCCTCATCAGGAACCTTTCCGGTACGGATCTCTGGTCCTTTGGTGTCCAGCAGAATCCCCAGATGTTTCCCCATTTTGGCGGCTTCCTCTTTGAGGATGACGATTCTTTGGCCATGTTCTTCATGCGTTCCATGGGAAAAATTAAGTCGAGCTACATCCATACCCGCCGCTAGAAGAGCTTGGACCTTTTCCCTGGACTCACTGGACGGACCAATAGTACAGACAATCTTAGTCCTTCTCATGGAGTCATCCCTCCTAGTTTACACGCCTTTATTGACAATCAACGTCACCAAATCTAATATCCGGTTTGAATAGCCCCATTCATTATCATACCAAGCCAGCACTTTCACCATACGATCTCCAATCATCATGGTCGACAACGCATCAACGATTGAGCTTGCAGGGTTACCATTAAAGTCGTGAGACACTAGCGGTAACTCAGTATACTCGAGGATGCCTTTTAGTTTACCATCGGCCGCTTCACGCAATTTAGCATTGACTTCTTCCTTCGTGGTCGGCTTCGTTAAATTGGCGACAAAGTCGACCAAAGAAACATTCGGTGTAGGTACGCGGACTGCCAGCCCATTCATTTTGCCAGCCAATTCTGGCAGGACAAGGGTAACCGCTTTGGCTGCACCCGTGGTCGTTGGAATCATAGATTGATAGGCGGCTCTTGAGCGACGCCAATCTGAGTGTTCCAGGTCTGTGATCCTTTGGTCACCTGTGACTGCATGCGTCGTTGTCATCATCCCTTGTTCAATCCCAAAAGCATCAAGTAAGATTTTAGCAACAGGAGCAAGGCAGTTCGTAGTGCAAGAAGCGTTAGAAATAACATGGTGCTTCAGTGGATCATATTTATCGTCGTTCACGCCCATAACAATCGTGATATCTTCTTCTTTAGCTGGAGCAGAGATGACAACTTTCTTAGCGCCGGCCGTCAGATGTTGCGCTGCAGCATCACGCTTCGTGAAACGACCCGTTGATTCAATGACGATATCTACTCCAAGTTTAGCCCAAGGCAAATCTAATGGACTTTTCTCAGCGAATATTTCAATACGTTTTCCGTCAATAATCATGGTTCGTCCTTCAACTTTGATAGAATTAGGAAGAACGCCATGCACAGAATCATACTTGAACAAATGGGCTAATAAATCAGGACCTCCCAAGTCATTGATGGCCACTACTTCGAAGGGAAGAGATTGATTTAGTGATGCACGAAGTGTAAGACGACCGATTCTACCAAAACCATTAATTGCTACTTTTAAAGTCATTAAAGATCCTCCTCATTAATATCTGGTCTATTATTACCAGAAAATGCATTTGAAAATTTGCATATGTTAAACATCATTCTGTACAAATATACAAATACCTTCTTTTAACATGTATATTCAAACAATTGTTTCACCACGTTCATAATATTATCTCCTATAGATGAGGTAAACTTACAAAGTATGAATTTGCAAGTTTACCGATAGAATAATTTACTTATGGCACGCTGCTTTTTTCTTATGGAGTAACATGAGGTAAAGGTTTTTGGATATTTCGATCTTTCTGCGTATCATACTCCGTATAATGTGGGTCTCTAATGGTGCCAGGTGGTTTTAGTTTAGAATTTTTTTTGTTTGTGCCCATTTCACATACTTCCTTTCAAGTCTGAATCTAGTATACTCAACTTTAGTTTTCCCGATAATAAAAATTCATATGCCCCTATGCAGTTAATTTTTTCACTCTATGAGCGAGCATGCAATAATGATGGAAAATAGATTTTGGGCTTCTCTCAGATCATCATCTTGCCGAAACTGTCCATTAATCATAGGGTTGGGTATCACTCATGGAACAAGCGGGGTTTATCCATAGGATAGGAACTGACCTAACACGCAATAAAGAACTGACTTCTAAGTCAGTTCTTTATTGCGTTATTCGTTCAAATCTAATCGCTTACCAGTACAGATATAGATTATTTCTTCTGCAATGTTTGTGCAGTAGTCTCCAAGTCGCTCAAGAAAGCGACAGGCAAAGAGCAAGTAGTTCGCTTGGGTCACCTGCGAAGGATATTTCATCATTATGAGCCGTAGTTCCTCATAAACTCGAGAATATATTTCGTCAACTTCATCATCCATTGCGGCCATCTCTGCAGCAACTTTGCAATCTTCTTGGACGTATGCTTGGAGCCCAAGGTTCATCATTTCTTCGACTAAAGAACTCATGCGGGGGATATCAAGTAGTGGCTTAATCAATTTCTCTTGTCCTATTCTGATGGTTAGCTTTGCTATGTCGACTGACAAATCGCCCATTCGTTCCAGATAAATGGAGATTTTAAAGCCTGCTACCACCTTGCGTAAATCACGGGCAAAAGGTTGTTGAGTCGCTATGATGAGTATGCACTTTTCCTCAATTATTGCTTGAAGGTTGTTGACCGCTAAATCTCCCACAATAACCGTATTAGCTATTTCGGTATCCTGATTAGTCATAGATTCCACTGCAAAAACGATTCGCTGGTTCACCATCTTCCCAAGGTCTAAAATATTTAACCGTAGTTCCTCCAAGTCACTATCAAATTTCTGGCGAGTCGGCATTACAAGCCCTCCTCTCATTGTATAGTCCGTATCAATAAAGTCATAAAACTCATGAATCAAGCGCTTCTAGTTTCATTCTATGTGATATTTCACGGTAACTGATATTAGAATAACATTATACAAATCAGATGACGTATTAAATGTTAAGTTGACTGGTCAATTTATAAAGACTGCATTAGTTCCATAAATTAATACCGATTATCAAAAATACGAGTTGATTTTTTCTCACTTCTAGGAAGCTCACCGATCGAAACAGCTTTAGGTATAACCGTAATACCAATTTTCGCTTTGCAGTGATGTTTGACATCCTGTTCAACCGTTTCTTTATCTGCTTCAAGTTCAATTTCGAAAAACAAAGTCATGATGTCTTTGCCATTTAAATGGTCAATAATTACTTGATATTCACTGCTGGACCCTTCAACTTCCCGCAATATTTCATCGATCTGGGCTGGGAAAATATTAGTGCCTTTTACCTTAATCATGTCATCAGTGCGGCCAATCAGCGTATCAATCCTTGGATATTTTAGACCACAAGCACATTTGCCGGGCATAAATCGTGTTAAATCATGGGTACGATATCGTATAAGGGGCGCTCCCTCTTTTCTGAGAGTTGTAATAACCAGCTCACCGATTTCACCATAGGGTACCTGTTTGCCAGTCTTTTGATCGATGATTTCAAAATATAAATAATCGTCCCAGTAATGCATACCACATTCTTGATCACAACTCATGGCAATACCAGGCCCATAAATTTCGGTCAAACCATAGATATCATAGAGTTGAACTCCAAGTTCATTGGCTATGCGGTGTCTCATTTTTTCGCCCCAGCGTTCTGAACCTATTATTCCCTTGGTCAGATGAATCTTATCCTTAACTTTACGCTTGGTAATTTCTTCTGCTAACAGAAGTGCATAAGACGAAGTGGCACATAACACGGTGCTTCTTAAATCTCTCATCATTTTTATTTGCTTATCTGTATTTCCTGGACCCATAGGAATGACCATTGCCCCTAACAATTCTGCCCCAGCTTGGAAGCCTATTCCAGCAGTCCATAGACCATACCCTGGCGTAATATGAACACGATCAGAATTTGTCAATCCAGCTGTTTCGTAACAGCGTTTAAACATTTCAGCCCAATCAGTGACATCTTGTCTAGTATAAGGAATGATAACAGGCGTGCCTGTCGTACCGGAAGAGGAATGAATTCGTACAATTTCGCTGTCGGGAACTGCTTGCAGTCCCAAGGGATAGGCCGCTCTCAAGTCACTCTTATCAGTAAATGGTAGCGATTCAAAATCCTCCTGACTCTGAATAGCTAACAAATCGATTCCCTCAAATTTTTTCTTATAAAATTCGTCGCCAGAAAGCTTAACAAACATTTTCTTAATTCCATCAAATTGCACTTGATTCATCATCCTATACTCTCCTTTAAAACGGTTTTAGCGCCTGCACGTAGTGCTTTCAGATTCATTTCAATGAAATCTTGTGGTAATTTTTCAGCGATTGTCTTCTCCATATCTTTTAACGAAACTCCAAGTCCACATGAGGCTACCGCGGCACCTAGTAGGGCAATATTTAGAACCTTTTCGCTACCACATTCAGCAAATACAGCTTCTGTGTCAACAATAATCAAACTATTTACATGACTGCCAAGGTATTTAAGCATTTCATCCCCATCATAATCAGTGTTTGAGAGAGAGTCAGTGACTGGCTTAATTGCTTTTCGGCTTACAATGACCGTTCCACCTTCTCTTAAATATGACAAACACCTTACTGCCTCAGCCGGTTCAAACCCAATGACTATATGCGCCGATTTAAGGGAAATCATAGGAGAATGAAGCGCTTCACCCATTCGGACATGACTCATGACACAACCACCGCGCTGAGCCATACCAATTGTTTCAGCTGTACGGACTATTAGGCCTTTGCTCATTGCAGCATAAGCTATTAGTTTTGACGCTAGAACAATACCTTGTCCGCCAACACCTGCTAAAAGACAATTAATCATCGATAGGCACCTCCGATCGCTTTAAATGGACAAACCTGTTCGCAGATTGAACAACCATAGCATAAGCTGTGATCAATCCGAACTTTGTCATGATCCTTTATCATTGCTGGACAGCCTAATTCTCTGATGCAAATTTTACAGCCCGTACACTTGTCCGCATCGACAGAGTGTACCTGAGCTGGTTCTACAAGAGCAATACAGGGAGACTGAAAGATAACAGCAGATACTCCCTTATACGCGGCTGCTTCTTGGACAGCAATTATGGACTGGTCCAGCTTAAAAGGATCCCTGGTTATAACATGCTTTACTCCAAGTGCTAACAGTACTTTGCCGATACTAATTTTTTCTGAAATAGTTCCCATCATTGTTTTACCGGTTCCTGGATGGGGCTGATGGCCAGTCATAGCCGTCGTTGAATTATCCAAGACGATCATAACAATATCTGATTCATTATAAACGGCATTAATAACACCTGGTATTCCTGAATGGAAAAACGTAGAATCCCCGATAAAAGCAACATTGACAGTAGCGGATTCTGCTCGGTGTAGACCTTGAGCTATCGTAATTCCCGCTCCCATGCAAAGACAAGTATCAACCATTTCAAGAGGTTTGGCATTCCCCAAGGTATAGCAGCCAATATCTCCTGAGAAGACTGCTTTCTGACCTTTCATGGCCTGTTTTACTGCGTAGAAGGACGCTCTGTGTGGGCAGCCCGCGCACAACACAGGGGGTCTAACGGGCAGTACCGGTAAATCTTCTAACTGCTTTGCTGGTGAAACAGGTATTTTCAGAAATGTCGCAACTGCCTGAGTCACCGACTCGACCGTATTTTCACCAGCATTTTGTAGGTGCTGTGTCAGCTTGCCCTTTATTTTAACAGACAGATGATGCTTTCCACATATATAGACCAGTTCCTTTTCAATAACGGGATCTAATTCCTCAACGACAAGCACTTCTTCAAGACCTTCTAGAAATTTCATGGCCAACTCCTCTGGGAACGGATGCGGCGTCGCAACCTTAAATATCTTGCATTCCGCTTCCAACGCCAATAATGTTTCACAAGTATAGGCATAATTGATGCCTCCCGTAGCAAGGCCCTTTGTCCCACTTCCAACCACAGAGTTAAAGCGGTACAACGAAAAGTCTTCCGCTATAACAGGTAGGCGTGCTTCTATTGTTAAATGATTTTGATAAGAAAGGCGAGGAAAAATTGCCCACTTGGGATCTTTAATGAAACCTTCTAGTTTCACCTCATAACTGTTTTCATCTAAGTTCACAGCAGCATAGCCATGACAAACTCTTGTGGTCGGACGAAAGATTACTGGGGTATTATATTTTTCAGAATACTCAAAAGCATCACCGATCATCAGATAAGCCTCTTCGGGCGAGGATGGATCAAAGACAGGTAATTTCGCATAAATACCGAAATGCCGTGTATCCTGTTCAGTTTGCGAGGAAATTGGACCAGGATCATCTGCGACGACGATTACCATTCCGCCCTTGACACCAATATAAGCAAGACTCATCAGAGGATCTGAAGCCACATTTAGTCCCACTTGCTTCATCGTTACCATGGTTCGCATACCTGCATATGCAGCTCCAGCCGCAACCTCTAACGCTACTTTTTCATTCACTGACCACTCAACATATATGTGACCGGGATTATTCTTAGCAATTGTTTCCAGGATCTCGGTAGAAGGAGTTCCAGGATATCCAGTGACCACTCCCACTCCAGCGCGAATTGCGCCCATAGCGATGGCCTGGTTTCCCATTAATAACTCTATCTTCATAAGTTTACCTTCCTTTCTATTAGCAAATAACTTTGTAGGTAAATGTCTTTATGTACGCAAAAAAAGCCACATCACCCACAACATGGGGCGATATGGCTCGCGGTGCCACCCAATTCAGAAACTGATCCTTCATCTAGAAAGGTTAGTTTCTCTTCAACAGGTACGCAACTCAGGCTTTCAGTCCTTAGTATCAATACCCTTCCCTAGTAACGTCGGGAAAGACGGCACGGGATAGTCAAGCAACGCTCTTTCACCCTACTCCTCCCAGAACCATTCGCTGATTTCCTTTGTACCGGACCTCTCACCATACGCCGGCTCGCTTCACAACATCAATCAGTTACTTTTTCTGATCATTGGATTTAACATCAAGATTTATTGTTATTCTAGATGCATTGGGTTTCTTTGTCAATAGGAAAGTGAAGTTGTTGACTTGGATATTCTTAGTTTATTTCGTCGCCGCAAGTTTACAACGGTCCATTTCCTTGTAACCCCTGGGATTGTTTTTTATTGTTATGTCTCCCGCAGATACATTACAAGCAAGACCAGCATAATGTTTGCAGACTCCGGAACCTGCAAAGGCAGTCCCTTCACCCTCTGGTTTGATGCAGTACTTGCATAGCCCCAAGCAACGACATCTAAAAACAGATATTCCAGCGAGGTACTTTTGCATCTCAGTCATGATGTAGGGGGGTAGGGTTTCTTCTCCTCCTACCTGGACCAACTTGTCGTCGGTGAATGTTACTACGACTTGCCTTTTATTTAATTTATTTATTAAATAAAATTCTACAGTATTACCAGACTTTCTTTTTGAATCCTTAATAATCCAATTCTTTACTGCCATAACTCTAACCAACTTTCTTAATCACTACCTATTAGGTTGATTTGAGAAACCTGAAACTACCTATATCACCCATAGCCATATTACGGTTATTGTGAATAGGCACAATCGTTTAGTTCAATTAGAACCGATATAGTTATAAAGGTCAATATAAATATTAGTAAAATTATAGTTTCAATGATGCCAAGTAACAACAAAAACCCGCAATTTCTTGCGGGAGTCATGTTAATTTGGTGCGCCACCCAGGGATCGAACCAGGGACCTGCCGATTAAGAGTTTGCAGGTGTATTTATTACAGCAAATCACCTGAACTCATAAATCCTTATGTAGCAAGGCTTACAGGTTTTTCACAGTTCATTGACTTTCATCTAAAATCAGATAAAATCATCGCCGTAGTAGTACGGTAGTAGTATAAAATAAAACTCTAGAAATCGCTCAATTAAGCCATAGGCTTTCATGCGCTTGGCCCAAAAAATACCCTCTTTACCAGTAATTCCTTGGATAAGAACTCTAGTGCTAGAATCAAATATAATACTCCCCACCGATATCATTTAACAAGCAGTTGGTCCAGATCGAGGCCTAACCTTCATGGGTGGTGGGTGTGACATGTAGGTCCTTTGGTAATATAAGTAAATAGCATTAAGAAAGTGGTTTTGAGGTAATGAAAATAATCCCGTACTTAAATATTTATTGGGTCATTTGGCAATTTAGTCTTTGGCCGGAGATTCTCCTCTCAGCGGATCCGTTCGTGCTTTATTACTCATAATTCAAGCAAAAAACCTTCTTCAGCAAGAACCTTGCAAGCTTTCTCTAACACTTCATCTGACGAACCTTCCAAGGTGTGAATGTGAAGGCCATCCGTTAGAGCAACATGGCGTCTTTCTTCGCCATGTTTAAGATAAAATTTTTTACATCTAAGCGACTTTTTACTTTAAGTGGGCGAATAATTTTTCCATAGACAGAATGCTCTACCCCGACATCAAGAACCTGAACCCCAAGGTCAACGAGGAGATTTAATTCCCGTTCCGTATCTTCGGCAGAGTGTCGACTAAAAATGACCCGTTGAAGAGGAGAATCCTTAAAATAGATATAACCTTGAGATGTTGCAATTATAGGTTCTTCTCTGGCGCGAAGCAGTGCCATGTCCTGAACAATGACTTGACGACTAACCCAGGTAAGTTCTGCGAGTTGAGCAGCCTTCAGAGGCTCTTTGCTCATTTTCAACATTTCTAATAAACATTCTCGACGTTCTGTTCCAGATTGACCTTTTTAACTTGGCATTTGAATCACCTACTTTTATACGATTCTAAGGTATGTATGGAGAAGCAATCATTTTCTTAACCATTTTTACGGCTAGTATTCTATATTAACCCAGGAAATACATACGAAGAGTCCATATCAAGGGTCTTGTTCCTAAAAGACGTCATAGAAAACAAAGATGGGTATAGGCTCTTCTACGTCAAAGGTAAACCAGTAAAAAAAGAAGATGATTTGCAGATATTGTTCCGTTTAACCTGGTTTGCTACTCCCTCAGACGTTAATAGGGAAGTTAACAATGGACGGGGACCAGTGGACTATAAAATATCAAGAGGAAACATTGACAAGACTTTGGTTGAGTTAAGCTCGCTTCGAATTCCCAACTGAAGAAAAACCTAGCTATTTAAGTAGAAATTTACGAAAAAGCTACACTGGAAGAAATCCTAAGAACAACGATTAATTGAAAGAGAAAGCTCCTTAGAAATAAAATTACTACACGGACAATAAATAGAACAAGTAAACAACAAGAGC
>DHWG01000104.1:38164-39618 GCA_002413075.1 Desulfosporosinus sp. UBA5188
GCTCTTGTTGTTTACTTGTTCTAACTACTCAGTTAGCTGATATTTGATGATGTTATCATGGCGACATTTCGGGCACATAATCCTAATAACATATTGTTTATCTGTAGTTTCAATAATTTTACCGATAGGCTTGTCAAGTGTTTCTACTTCAAATCCTTTGGGTTATTAATGCCATCCATTCATACTCATTGTTGCAATCACCAAAACGACTATTGCACTTATGATTACCTTCTATTCTCATCAATTGCCCCCTCAGTCTAATCACTTCGACAAAAGGAAGGATATTCCTGCACTTATAAATGGCATAAGAAAAGGCGCTCGCTTCGGAACGTCTTTTTGATTTATCTATTTCTGTTTGCTTTTCCAATCCATCCATAACTTGAAGACTTCGGGCCCGGTCGTTCCATACTTATCGGCTATCTTCCACCAACCATCCTGAAATAATGCTATTGCCTTGTCGAAAGGGATGGTGCCATACTTGCTTTGTAATTCTACACATTCAGCCACAATTCTACCTTCTGTATCACTCACTTGAATTCACCTCCTCTTCGTTGCGCGTATAAGACTTCGACAAAAAGGAAAAATATTCCTGCACATACATATGGGCATAAGAAAAGAGCCCGAAGGCTCAATGTATAATTCACTTTAATATTTCGTTTAAACTTACAAGGTCGAATTCTAGCTCTTGCCTATTTCTTTCTAGATCTATTTTTTTCGCTTCATAGTGTGCTTCCAACTCGTTAGCTTTTGTCTTTGCTTTTAAAATCACACTATCCCAACCTTTGTGATCCATTACGATTGATCTATGGGAATATAATCCCAATATTGCTAATTGATCTCCAATTTTACCTCTCATCTTCTTTAGCCTGCCGTCTATTTCGATGATTTCTGCTTTCTTCATTTCCCTGAGACGGTTTAAGGCTTCTTCCATTTCGGTATCATACTCATGCTCATTCTCATTCTTCATCTTTACGCCCCTTCCTTCTGCCTAACCTATTCAACAAAAGGAAGGATATTCTTGCATGTATAATAGGCATAAGAAAAGGCGTGGATCGCTCCAACGCCTCTTTATCTACTGATAGTATATCACCTATATCTTACCAATAAGTCCGAACTTTTCACACAATACTTTTATTTCCTATTGGCGTGATGATTCCTTTCTGTGTAGCTAGAAAAGCTAGACACATCAACGCGTTATCTTTCCAAGCAAAGAACATCGTCCTGCTTACAAATAAGGCTTCTGCTGTCGCAATATTGTTCTTATTCTTGAAGTATTTATGCCTAATTAGCATCCTTTAAATTTCGTATTTTCTTTGCTGCTTTTTCAGGATCATTAACCTCTACTTCAGAAATATTTTTTTAAGTTTACAAGAGTTTTTTCGTCTTTGGCAGTCCAGGTTGCCAACTCCTCAATAGTCTTAATATCAGTCATATCATTTAGTTTATTAATAAAT
>DHWG01000075.1:0-5889 GCA_002413075.1 Desulfosporosinus sp. UBA5188
GAGTTCACGGATATGATCGTGGCGCAGCGTGGCTTCCAAGCCAACTCTAGAGTGATCACAGTATCAGATTCCCTCTTGCAAGAGCTCATTGACCTCAAACGCAATTAATAATTTGATTTTAAAAGACGGAGGGTTGCCGTATGCGCTTAATAGGGACTGCTGCCTCAGGGATCCGTGCGCAGCAGGTAGCGATAGATGCTATAGCTAATAACATTGCTAATGTAAATACACCAGGATATAAAGCGAATCAGATGGATTTCGCGGAGGCTTTATCCACAGAGGTACGTTCAGGAAGTACAAAAACTGGAGGAAATACAGGCGTGGCGACCTTGGGCGTTGGGGCTGGTGTGATCTATAACGCCAGTGGGACAAATTTCCAGCAAGGCACGTTGGGCCCTTCTGATCGCCCTCTGGATTTGGGGATTAATGGGTCAGGATTTTTTCAGGTAGAGATGCCGGACGGAGCCATGGCTTATACCCGTGTGGGGGCTTTCCAAGTGGATGGGTCCGGGAAAATTGCTGATATGCAAGGAAATGTTGTTCAACCAACTATCGTGATTCCCGCGGACGCAACAGACTTGTCGGTGACTTCTAAAGGCGAAATAACGGGAATTGTGGCAGGAACAAAGACAACATTTGGTCAGATCTTACTGGTGGGATTTCAGAATGCTGAGGGATTACTAAGGAATGGAGACACCCTCTTTATGCCCACCGTTAATTCTGGTGCACCACAGGTCGGTCAACCGGGTAGCACAACAGTGGGTAAGCAGATTTTAGGGATGATTCGTGGTCAGTCTCTAGAACAATCGAATGTTGATTTGGCAGCTTCGATGACGAATCTGATGCAGGTTCAGCGGGCTTATCAGGTCAATGCCAGGCTGGTTTCGGACGGAGATAAGATGTGGGGCATCGCCAATAGCATGAGGAGGTAAAGACCATGTCAGGTTGGTTAAATGGACCCGTTTTAAATGTTTTGCAAAAAGGGCTTGAGGCTTCGAGTATGAGGCAACAGGTACTGTCTAATAACATTGCCAATATAGATACTCCGAGCTTTAAGCGCTCAGATGTTGATTTCCAAACGGTACTGGGTACGGTTTTAGGTGAAAAAAGTGGAGCTCTTTCCCTGAAGCTGACGGCTCAGAAGCATCTCCCTGGGCTTGCAGATGTCGGTGGGTCGGCGATTGTTACCGATCAATCCACCTCCTTGCGTAATGATGGAAACAATGTCGATGTTGATAAAGAAATGACCAATGTGGCTGAAAATGGCCTTTACTATAATTCTCTGACCAGTGCCATCTCTTCACAATTAGGTTTGCTTCGGATGGTTCTTAAGTAGGGTGTAATTCAGTAACAAAGGTGGGGAACAACGTGATTCGAGGACTCTATACATCAGCAACAGCTATGTTGGCGGCCCAGACTCAAAGCGAGGTTATTGGGGACAATGTAGCGAATGTGAAGACGCCTGGTTATAAAGAACAGCTTGCCAGTAATATTTCTTTCCCAGCTATGCTGATTGAACGCATGGGAGGAAACTCTTCTCCTGACCCAGTACAGATTGGTTGGCTAGGGACGGGGGTTGGTGTAGATCGTGCAGCCTTATCTAATGCTCAGGGTTCATTAGAGACAACGGATCTTAAGACGGATCTGGCATTCACGTCACCAGGCTACTTTGTTGTTCAGACGCCGGTGGGAGACCGCTATACGCGAAATGGGCATTTTCAGCTAGATGCGAACGGTATGCTTCAATCTCCTGATGGCTATGCGTTGCAGGGCGAAAAGGGCTCCATAGGTCCCCTCAGCTCTGAATTTGTTGTCAAGGCAGACGGCACAGTTATGGATCAAGGACAGAAAATTGATCGCTTACGTCTTGTAGACATTCCGGAAGATGCTTTAAAACGTGAAGGCCAATCCTTATATAGTGCATCTCAGCCGGTTCAAGTATCGACCACTGCGCAGGTCCTTCAGGGGTCTATTGAAGCCTCCAACGTTGATCTTTCTGGACAAATGGTTCAAATGATGACCGTCATGAAAGCCTATGAAGCTAATCAAAAAGTGATCCAGATTCAAGACGAGATGTTAGGTAAGGCCGTCAATGAGGTCGGGAAAATCTAGTAGAGGATGTGGTCTCCATAGCCGTTCAAGCCGTCATTTTCACCTTGGATCAAGAAGAGTATGCGATGCCCATTGATGTGGTTCGGGAAATCACGCGCATAGGTAATGAGGTACGTACGATTCCGCAGGCGCCTGCTTACGTGCGTGGTCTTGTGAATCTAAGGGGGAAGGCAATCCCGCTGATTGATTTGCATGTGCGATTTGGAATTGAGCGTTCTGCCTCCCCCGAGGATCATAATGCCTTTGCATTAATCACTGAAGTCCATGGAAATTACGTGGGCTTTGCTGTGGACCAAGTCCGAGAGGTGCGAATTTTAGAGAATATCGTTCCACCCCCGCCTCTGGTTACCGCTCCTTTTATTGGCGGAATAGTCAATCTTCCTGATCGGATTATCATACAACTGATTCCTGAAAAGATTTTAGAAAGTAGCGAAGTTCAGGGACTTAGTCAACTAACTTCCTAGAATAATAGAGAGTTTTAGCAAGGGCTACTCTTGATGTAGGGTAGTGTAAGGAGGCTTATTTGCATGGATGTCGCTCAGATGTTTCTCCTATTTCAGCTTCAACAAATGAATGCGTCATGGAAGACCCCGAAAAGTGATCAGACAGGGTCGTCTGAAGCGGGTGAAACAGGCGATTCAAGCTCGCAACTTTTTGCTGCCTTATTTCAAGCCGCTCTTGGGCGCGGGACAAAGGCTTCTCAAGGGTTAGTCACAGCGCCCACAACGAAAGCGGAAAACGTTGGTTCTCTAGAGGATGTTATTTATTCGATGGCTCAAAAATACGGGGTTGATCCAACACTAATTAAGCAGGTGGTCAAAGCAGAGTCTGGTTTCAATTCCCAGGCAACGTCTCAGTGTGGAGCCATGGGTTTGATGCAGTTGATGCCAGGGACCGCTGCTTCCTATGGGGTACAAAATGCTTACGACGTTACACAAAACTTGGAGGGGGGAACGCATTTCTTAAAGGATTTGCTTGATCGCTTTCAAGGGAATGTACCGCTCAGCTTAGCCGCATATAATGCTGGGCCGGGTGCCGTAGATAAATATAATGGGGTACCACCATATAAGGAAACTCAGGCCTATGTGCAGAAGATCATGACAGGATTAAAAAATCAGGCTTGGGAAGCCTAGAATTCACAGCTAAAGATGCCAGTTGCCTTCATAGGTGCTGGCATTTTTAGATGGGTCCAGCAAGCGTTAGTTTGTGTTAGTCTGTTGTAAAATACAGGATAAATCTTATTGACATTAATAGTGAAAATATATAGAATCGAATTAACTTAAGAATTATTACTAAATCAAGGAGGGAAGATTAATATGGCTATATGGAAATGTTCCCAGTGTAATGCAACGTCTGAAGGCCGTTGCCGTCCAAAAGTTTGCCCGGCCTGTGGTGCTAGCAAGGAACAAATTGTTAAAGCTTAAGAGAACAAGAGGCAAATAATGTTAGAGTATTATGGTTATCTTTGGAGTACGACTTGGCCAAATCTAATAGGTTTGATTTTAATAGGGGCGTTGGTTCTCTCGCGGTTAGTATGGAAATACGTAAGTACTTGGCGACATGCGCATGATGCTTGGGGCTTTCTACTGCTGGCAGGAAAAACGTTCATATGGATCGTCGTTTTAGGGATTTACACAAAGCTCCTATTATTTTCCCAACCAGATTGGTTGTCTCAACCCTGTTATACCCAAGGGGCAGTTGCCGGGAAAACCTATGATTCAGCATCAAAGTCCTATGTTTTAGAGGTTCGTAGTGGCTCAGTACAAAACCACTATTATATCGACCAGAACGTCTATGAACAGCTTAAAATAGAGGATCAAGTAAAATTAATGTATCTTCCATTACGACGGGAAGTTGTGCGTTGTGAGCTTGTGGGAAGTTTGCTTTAATACAAATAGTCTAATAAAATAGGCTTTACAGGTTAATCGTTCGTGGGTAAGAAGGAGTGCTTGTATTGGGTTCAGACGTCTATTTCACTAGCATGAAAACAAAACAAGGGGAAAGCCTCATAACAAAACTTGAACATTTGATCGTTCGCGCGGGATTATTGGAGACGATTTCCCCGAAAGACCTAGTAGCGATTAAACTGCATTTTGGGGAACGTGGAAACCTGGCCTATGTTCGTCCCCAATATATACGGCGCCTCGTGGAGCAGGTGAAATCGAAAGGGGGACGCCCTTTCCTCACCGATTCCAATACGCTTTACGCTGGTTCCCGTTCGAATGCTGTTGACCATTTAGAGACAGCGATTGAGAATGGTTTTGATTACTCCGTCGTGGGGGCCCCTTTGGTGATTGCCGACGGTCTCAATGGGAAAGACTATAGTTCAGTGCCTGTTAATCTTAAACACTTTAAAGAAGTGAAAATAGGGAGTGCAGCAGTCCAAGCCGATGTGTTGTTGGCCGTGACTCACTTTAAAGGGCATGAAGCGACAGGATTTGGAGGCACCTTGAAGAATCTAGGAATGGGTCTAGGTAGCCGTGCTGGAAAACAACAGCAACACTCAGATTTGTTGCCCCAGGTCAATGAATCGATCTGTATTGCCTGCGGTAAATGTGCTAAATGGTGTCCTGCTGAGGCCATTGTCGTAGAAGGTAAGGCCAAAATTTCACAAGAGAAATGCATCGGTTGTGGTGAATGTACAGTGACCTGCCCAGTCCGTGCCATTGCGATTAACTGGAAGACTGAACCCAATATTATTCAGGAAAAGATTGCTGAATACACCGCGGGTGTGCTTAAAGGTAAAGAGGGAAAAACTGGGTTTATTACCTTTGTCACGGACGTGTCTCCGCTTTGTGACTGTTGTGGCTGGAATGATGTACCGATTGTCGGGGATATTGGTATTCTCGCTTCCAAAGATCCGATTGCGATTGACCAGGCGGCCGTGGACCTAGTGAACCAAGCGCACGGAAACCCGCTTTCTGAGCTTGGAGATCGCCATAACGAAGCGGATAAATTCAGGGTCCTATTCCCTCAGATAGACTGGACGCTCCAACTTGCCTATGGTGAAACGATTGGTTTAGGAAGTAGAAACTATGAATTGATTCGAATCGGATGAGAATCATGGTGTATATCCTAATATTTCACAGAAAAAGTGAAGGCGTAATATGCTATAATGGGAATAAGGTAGTGTATAAGTTTGAATACAGAAAGGAGAGTGGAGATATGCGTGTACAAAAAGTGAACGAGCATACCATCCGCATTTTTATCTCCTTGACAGAACTAACTGACAGGGATATTACGATGGCTGATCTATTTCAGCGATCAGCTAAGACGGAACAATTGTTTTGGGAACTCATTGCTCAGGCCAGAGAAGAAGTAGAATTTAATTTGGATCAACCCTTCTGGATTCAGGCCACTGTGGCGCCGGATGACGAGTTTGTCATTACGATTATGAAGCAGGATGAACAAATTGAGGGTGCGACTAAGGAAAAACCACGTAAGTCGACTAAAGGCCGTGTGACTGAATTAGTGTATGTGTTTACCGACTTTGAAGATGTTTTAGCAGCCGTTGGCCGTTTGCCAGAATTTAATCAGCTGCGTTCAGGACTCTTTTTGTTCGAAGAAGAATATTATATTGTCTTGAACCGTATGGGTACTGGCAAAAAAAGGCTCTTAGCAGAGGCAATACTTGATGAATATGGGGAAATTGTAGCCACGACCGGCGTTTTTCTGTCAGAACATGGCAAGGTGATCATTCCCGTAAAGGCTGTGCAAACCCTTAATGCTTCTTTCAAAAAGCCGCTGGTCAAGGAAGACCTAGTGTCCCTGTAGCCA
>DHWG01000075.1:6035-19044 GCA_002413075.1 Desulfosporosinus sp. UBA5188
AGTGTCCCTGTAGCCATGACTCGAACAGGACGTTCGAGATTAGAGCATCGCCATGGTTGGCTAGATGCCGTGGTGAACTGGGAACTGGTAGGAATAGAGAAAAGGGAAGCGTTTGCTTCCCTTTTCTCTATTGGTGATGGCTTATAGAATGGTGTATAGAAGTTAGTCAACCTTTGTTATTGGGACGGATTTAGTTCGTGTTAGTTACAGGAAAAGATATCTGGAATTTGGAGCAGACATTCTATGCAAACGGTCTTGCCTCTAAACTTTTGAACTCTCATAGTTTTACCACAAAAGATGCAGGGCTGGAACCGTGCTTTATTATGAGACAGGCTTTCAAAGGGAATGATAACAGCAAGGCGAATTGGCTGCTTTAGTGGGTGAGCTGAGTTAATGCTGGACATGAATCTACCTCCTCGAAATAACTCATACATAGGTTGTCTTTATATTACCCTAATAGGGATGTCGAAATCCTAAAAAGCGTGCGGGCTAGTTTAAGGGAAATGGGTCGAGATAAGTTATCCCCAATAAGGAGTGATAATCGAGTGGATCAAGAGAAGCAAAGGCGTTTACGGATCCTTCCAGCGGTTCATGAAGTGATCTCACGGCTGGAGCAGGACGATGAATTCAAGCCGTTTTTGACGAATGATAGACAGCTTTCTCGTTTAACGCAGGCAGTTCGACAAGTTCTTCAAAAAGCCAGAGAAAATGTTCAGCTGAATTTAACAGATTCGTTCGCTGCGTATGAAGTTGCCCTCTGGCCGTGGTTGAAAACTCAGCTTCTACAGGAACTTACCCATCGTGAAACTAGTTTACGCCGTGTCATCAATGGAACTGGGGTTGTTTTACATACTAATTGCGGCAGAGCTTTGCTGGCGCCCGAGGTTGCGAGCTTTGTTGCAGAACAAGCAGGAAGGTACAGTAATCTTGAGTTGAATATTGTGACGGGGGAGCGGGGCTCCCGCTATGTCCACGTTGAAGCGCTTCTTTGTCATCTGACGGGGGCAGAAGCGGCTATGGTCGTCAATAATAATGCTGCAGCGGTGCTTTTAATGATGAATACCTTTGCGCAAGGGAAAGACGTCATTGTGTCACGTGGCGAGCTGGTGGAGGTGGGGGGATCCTTTCGAATCCCAGAAGTGTTGAAAGCTGGGGGAGCAAAGTTGGTCGAAGTGGGAACCACCAATAAAACTTGGCTCAGGGACTATGAGGCAGCGATCGGGCCAGAAACCTCCGTGTTACTAAAAGTTCATACGAGTAATTATAGGGTTGAAGGGTTTACTCATTCTGTTTCAGGCGCTGAGTTGGTAGAGCTCGGGGAAACGAGAGGTTTGCCTGTTATGGAAGACTTAGGGAGCGGAAGTTTTTTTGATGGGACAATTCTTGGTTTTCCTCTCGAACCGACCATTCAACAAACGGTCAAAGCAGGACTTTCACTTGTTTCCTTCAGTGGAGACAAATTACTCGGTGGACCTCAGGCTGGGATCATCGTTGGCAAGCAGGAATATATCAAACGTCTCAAAGCCAATCAATTGACGCGGGCGTTGAGGGTCGATAAATTAACCTTAGCGGCTCTTGAAGGGACCTTACGCTTATATAAAGATGGAGGCGTCGAGGATATCCCCGTCTGGAGGATGCTCTCTCTGTCTTTAGATACTTTGAAGTCAGCGGCGGCTGAGCTTGTGGAGGCGCTTCAGCCGAATTCTGCTATCTCAGTTGAATTGAAAGAAGACCTCTCTCAGGTGGGAGGTGGAGCATGGCCGACTGTTGATCTCCCAACTTGGGTGTGTACTATTCGGCCCATCCAAGGAAGCGTGATTGAGTTAGAATCGTTTTTACGCTTAGGGCCGGTGGCTATTTTAGCTCGGATTCATAAGGATCGGGTACTTATTGATGTAAGGACGCTCTTGAGTGGGGACCGGGAGGACATTATTCAGCGGTTAGGTCAGCTTGAGTCTTAGCTCTAGCCCTAGCTTATTCCTGAGGAGAACTTTGCGTTACAACGCTTTCTTGCTTGCTCTCACAGATCAAACTAGGACTCAAGAGCTTGCTCTTGGGAGGGCGGGGTGCCCGGCAAATCAATCAAGACATCCGACGACCATGGATGGTCTAGTGTCACCGGAGCCAAGGATGGCGGGAGGGGACGGTGTCTGATTGCCGGCAGTGTACGTCCCTGTACACTGCCCCGCTGTTTGAAAGCGCTCTTGAGTCAAGTTTGATGACTGCTCGATCAAAGAAGATTCGCTTTTGCAATGCAAAGTTCTGCTCTGCGAGCGGTAGGACGAGGGCGAATCGCTCGCGTCTTTGCTCGTAATCTGTCCTAGAACTACGGCTCAAGCCCATGACATATAAGTGGTATAAGTGGGACGGTTCCCTCTTGCATTAGACCCCCGCTCCTAGCCAGGGACTTGTGTGACACAAGCTCAACGTCTCTACGAAAGCAGAATAGTAAACTCCGCGTAAGCGACCCCAGTTTCGGGGCAGTGCACAAGGACGTGCACTACCGGCCATGCGACAGGGACGTCGCATTGGCCGGGCACCCCGCTCCCCAGACACAAGAGCTTACACGGCTAGTTTACTCTGAGTCGTAGGACCGAGAGCGGTGTCACACAAGTCCCCCCTTGCATTCACCTGAGAAAATATTATAATTAATACCTGATGCATAAAGTTTCAATAATTGTAATGATTGATGTTGGAGGTGTTGGCGATGGATCTCAATCCGATTGAAGATAAAGTCCGGTTGACCCAGTTTTCTACTAAAGCTGGTTGAGGCTGTAAGATAGGTCCTGCGGACCTGGCGCAAGTTTTGCGCTGCTTGCCCCCAAACATAGAGGATGCGAACTTAATAGTCGGGATGGAGACTTCCGACGATGCAGGTGTCTACCGTTTAAATGATGAACAGGCTATTGTTCAAAGCGTCGATTTTTTCACCCCTGTAGTAGATGATCCTTATGCGTTTGGGCAGATTGCTGCGGCGAATGCTTTAAGTGATATTTACGCCATGGGTGCTAAACCTCTGACCGCTATGAATCTGGTTTCATTTCCTGTAGGGAAGCTGAAAATGGAGATTCTGGCCAAGATTCTGCAAGGCGGTAGTGACAAGATTCGGGAAGCCGGGGCGGTTCTTGTCGGAGGGCATTCGATTGATGATGCGGAGCCGAAATATGGGTTGTCAGTCACAGGTGTTGTGCATCCAGACCATATTCTGTCGAATGCTAAAGCGATCCCCGGGGATTTCTTAGTCTTTACCAAACCGCTTGGGGTGGGGATTATCACGACCGGGATTAAACGAGGGATTGTCTCACCTGAGGCGGAAGCGGAAGTTATCGAGGTAATGGCGACTCTGAACAAGGGTGCGGCCGAAGCGGCGATTGAAGTGGGCGTTCATGCGGTTACAGATGTGACAGGTTTTGGCTTTCTGGGTCATTTGCAGGAAATGCTTCAGGCTAGCGGATGTAGCGCGGAAGTCTATGCTGACGCTGTGCCGATCTTGAAGAGTGTCTGGGATTGTATTAAACAAAAGGCTATTCCGGGCGGCACTCAAGCTAACCGACGTCATCTGGAAGGCAAAGTTGACTTCGCTCCGGAAGTTTCTGAGGAAGTCCGAATTGTGCTCTTTGATGCGATTACCTCTGGAGGATTACTGCTGGCCGTGCCAGAGGAACACGTGGATCGACTACTTAAACGGTTAGAGGAGAATAAGACGCCAGCAGCCGCTGTTGTTGGTCGAATCCAAGAGGGTGAGCCTGGAAAAATTGTAGTTCTTAGTCGAAAAATTGCGGTTTCGAGTCGTGGATGATAAACTACCCACGTGGTCTGAAAAGATAGCGCGGGGGGATAGGTATGAAAGAAATGAGAAATCCAATGCAAACAATGGCTACTTGTTTTGAACAAGTGGCTTTATTCTTTCCGAGTGGTGATCCCAAGCTGCAGGAAAGCTTTGAGCGGCGTGCCGCTTATTTAGATACAAGGAATTATTCCCGGGAGAGTTTGGCAGATGCCTTACAAACGTATCATAAGAAGTTAGGGGCTAGTACGGAAACACAGCAGATGATTGAAGAACTGCGACAAAAAGAAACGCTTGTCGTGATTACGGGTCAGCAAGCTGGGATTTTGACGGGCCCTTTGTATACTTTATATAAAGCTATGACGACTATTCGACTTGCCAAAGAGCAACGAGAAAAGCTTGGTCGGCCAGTCGTGCCGGTTTTTTGGATTGCTAGTGATGACCATGATTGGTTAGAAATTCGTGAGACATATATTTTAAATTCAGAAGGAAAATTATCCTCTTGTCGTCTGCCGGGTGATGGAGGCGGTAAATCTGTCGGAAATCAACCGGCTCCCGCTTGGGAAAAGATTGAAGAACAACTGATGGGGGCAATGCCGGATAGTGAATTTCGAGCGTCTGTCTTAAAACAATGTCAACAGTTCCTAGAGCAAGCGGACAATTTGACACAGTGGTTTGCGCTAACTTTACAGTGGCTCGTGAAAAAATGGGGACTTATTTTCTTTGATCCTTTGTTGCCGGAATTCAAGCGACTTGCTGCCCCGATGTTTGAGCGGATTTTGAAGAGGCACTTGGAGGTTGGAACGGCTTTGACTGAACGGACGGAGGAATGGGTTAAACTGGGGTTCGAGCCCCAAATCCTCAGTACTGGTGGAGAAGTGAATCTTTTCCTTTCCGTGCCAGAGCGAAAGTTGATCCAATATATTGATGAGAAATTCTACTTAAAGGGTAAAGAAGAACCGTGGGATCTTCATGCGCTGAATGAATTGTTGACGCAAGCACCGGAGAAGTTTTCGCCCAATGTGGTGACCCGTCCAGTGGTTCAGGAATACTTATTTCCCACCTTGTCCTATGTTCCAGGACCTGGTGAATTGAATTACTGGGCCCAGTTAGGCAAAGTCTTTGATACATTTGGATTTATCATGCCGATTCTTTATCCACGTTTGTCCGTTGTTGTGCTCACTGCTTCTTGGCAGAAATCCTTAAAGAAGGAAGCTTTAACCCTTGGCGAGGTTTATGGGGGGCTGGAGAAAAAACGAGAACGTTGTGTACGAGAACGGGATGATCAACATATTGATGAACGCTTACAGGGTTTACGAACACAAATCACTAACGCCTACGCAGAACTTGGACCCTTAAAGGAGATTCATCCTAATGTTCAAGACTGGTTGATTAAAAATGAAGAAAAGGTCAACTTTCAAGTGGATTACTTAAAGAATAAGGTCTGGCAGGCGCAGAGAAAACGATGTCGTGTGGCGCTGATTCGCTTGCAAGAGCTGGAGGATGGCGTTGCTCCCCATCATTCTCGACAGGAACGGGTTTTAAATCCGTTGAGTTTTGTTGTGCGATACGGACTGAGCTTTGTGGACCGGATTGCCGAACTTCCCATGACGGGTGATTTCTCAGAACATGAGATACAATTATAAAGGAATCTTACGTTTAGGTAGTGCTTAAGTCGACTTAGCTGGGGTATAGGAATGAATCATTATTATACGTAGGGCACGAGGCATCGTGCCCTACGTATTTTTTCGTCATATTCTTCCATTAGTTTTGAAATTTGGTATAATAGAGTGATAATTAATGTGGTACAACATAATCGTGAATAGAATTGAAATGATGGAGATGGTTATGTGAGGCGTAGCTTGAAGGCACTGCTGTTGGCCGTTCCCTTACTGGGAATAATGACGACAGGGTTTCTGTGGTATAACGGGTTTCTTGGAGGAGGGAAAACGCTGGGTGTCGCTGAAGTCCTTAATGTCCTAGATTCGTCAAACGGGCTTGGAAATCGGGTGAGTTTTTTACTAGTCGGAGCCGATCAGCGACCTGATCAGATAAAGTTTAATACCGATTCACTGATTCTAGCCAGTGTCGACCAAACAACAAAGCAGACGAGCCTGCTTTCAATTCCTCGGGATACGCGCGTTGCGCTCTCTGGGCATGGCTATCTCAAAATTAACGAGGTCGCTGCTTTAACAGATTTGCCAACACTACAAAAAAACGTTGAGCAACTGACGGGTGAAAAACTCGCAGGATATGTCCAAACAAACTTTGCAGGATTTAAGAAAATTATAGACACTTTAGGTGGAATCACCGTCGATGTTGAGAAGAATATGTACTATGAGACGGGTGACTCTGTCGATGGGATCATTAACTTACATAAAGGCGTTCAGCGCTTAAATGGAACTCAAGCTCTGCAATATGCCCGTTTCCGGCACGATGCCTTAGCGGATATTTCTCGCACGGCAAGGCAACAGGTTGTTTTGAAAGCAGTGGCCAAGGAGATGTTTAAGCTAAGCACCTTGCCAAAGCTTCCATTCCTAGTTCCGCAATTGATGGAGGCGGTCAATACGAATTTATCGGCGAAGGATATTCTAGCGTTAGCCAAGGTGGCTGTCGGGTTTGATAGCGCGAATGTGATGTCTCAGACATTACCAGGAGCGTTTCAAGATATCGATGGGGTAAGTTATTGGAAGGTTGATCCAGTTGAAGCCAAGAAAGTGCTTAGTAACTTATTCCTCGGAATGACCACGTCTAAAGTGATTGACCAACAGACCGTGGATTTGTTAAAGCCCGTCACCGTGACCCCCACTAAGCCATTACCTAAAGTTCCAGGTAACACACAAGATCCAAATGTCGTAAAGGAGTTGCCTAAAGTTCCAGGTAACGCTCAGGATCCAAATGGAGAAGGATCGACAGGATATAAGGATGTTGTCAAACCGTAGTATTATCAACTTGGTTCAACGAATTTTGGGACTAGAGACCTATGGGGATCGTGTAAAATTCTTGGTAGTATAAGTAATAACATAATTCTGATAAAGTGGGGCGATTGACGTGCCAGCAAAAGACATCACGGTCGATGTGCTTGAAAATCCCAGCGTGATCTGGGACGGGACCAAGTACATCATTGTCCTAGGAGAAGGCGTCAAACAGTTTCGTCCTTTTACTCAGGCGGGAGAAGTTTGGCTGAATGGTAAGCTGCAGGACAGGCCCTTTCAAACAAGCTCTGGGGATCAAGTGGAATACCAACCATACTCCCAGGAAGGTCGATTAACTTGGGAACTACAAGTCCTGTTTTATGGAATGTCGGTTGTGGCGAAAGTCCGGCATGAACAAGCAGGACATTATATACTCCCAAAGGACCTTTCAGCGATGAAAGACATTGATCTTAGTCAGGTTGCGGTATGGGAGAGTTTACCTGCAGTGGGAGAAATTTGGGATGAGCTAAGGCTAGATGCGGACCTTCAGCAGTTAAAGGTTGTCCATGGACGTCGCCCGGGAATTTGGTCGGAAATCATGGCTGTTCAGGGCGTTGGTGAGGTTGTTATTGCTGTTGCAACTCCGCCTATACAGACGGAAAATCCCAAATTACAAAACTTTGTAGGCATCATTCAGGGGATTTCAGAGGCAGGGAATAAAAGTGTCGACTTTTTTGCCTCCAAAGTACAAATAGTTGATAAGGGAGCGATCCTTGCTCGTAAAATCCCAGGCAAGCCTGGGGTCCCAGGAAAAGACGTGTTAGGAAAGGTATTTGCGGCTGCAGTAGTAAAAGATTTCCAATTTCGTTTGAAGAAGAATGTCTGTCTGTCAGAGGATGGATTAGATGTGCTAGCGGCCTGCGCAGGCCAGCCTATACGTATGGATGAGAAGACGTACATGGTCGAGAATGTTTATGTTCTAAATAATGATGTCGACATGAAAACGGGAAGTATCGAATTTCCCGGTGATGTTTATGTGAATGGAAATGTTCAAGATGGGCTTCGTATCATTGCCGGGGGAAAGCTAGAAATTAAGGGATCTGTTTCTCATGCAGAGATTAGATCAGCAAAAGGTGCCAAAATTTTTCAAAATCTCCTGGGTGGAAAAATTGTTGTTGGAGAAAAATTTGTGGTTCGATCTGAACTTCTTAGAAGTTTGTCTGAGTTGCGTGATCAATTGACCGTTTGTTTACGTCATACTGCGGAGTTGATTAAGTCACCGGGAGCTGTTAATTTAAAACCGGGACTATGCCTGAAACTGGTTATGGAGAAACAATTTCCCGAGCTTCCTAAACTATCTAATAATGTGGAAAAGTTTGTTCTAGAACATCAAAATGACGAGATGATTACGGAGGGTTTAATTGTATCCGTTCGAACAACAAAACGTTTTTTAGGTGGGTTAGGACCCTTGGAACTTCAATCCCTACCGTTTTTGCAGCGGGCCAATCAAGCTCTTGAACAATTTGTAACCAATATGGCGCTTGAAATTCCGGAAAAACTCAGCTTCGTGGTTCATTATGTACAGGGTGCAACCATTGAATGTGGTGGTTCGTTTGAGTGTCAGAAGGGTGTCTATAATTCTAATATTCGGGTAGAGGGAGACGTTACGATTGAGGGGGTATGCCGGGGTGGGAAAATCTTTGCTGGCGGGAAGGTGAGCATACGCGAACTTGGGGGCTCAGAAGTCAGCTCCACCTTTGTTCAAATCAGTCCTAATAGCCGTCTCCTTGTGGATTATTGTCATCCCAATGCTATCATCGCAGTCGGGAAGGAAATCATTCATATTGAACAAGCCTGTCGAAAATTGGAAATCTATCGGGAGAATGGCCGAGTTCAAGTCGAAAAGATCCGAGCTAATCCCCTGTAGTTCACGATCTTAGAACCTGCCGAGTTGGCAGGTTCTTTTAAAGATAGTGTGAAAGTTAAGCTTTCATTAACAATGATTGTGTTTGGAAGGAAAGATCACCATGAAAATAATGATTGAATTAGAAGAGGCTTTGGAATTAGTGCTTCCCCGTTTACAGCCGCTTGAAACAGAGTGTGTTTCAATAACTGAGGCCTATCAGCGGGTCTTGGCTATTGACGTGAGATCACAAATTGCTCACCCACCCTTTGAACGCTCGCCTCTGGATGGGTATGCTTATCTAGCGACAGAGAGTGACTCGAAACCACTCCGGCTGAACGTGGTGAGCGAAATCCCCGCGGGGATCTTATCAGAGCGAGTGATCAGATCTGGTGAGGCTGCTAAGATATTCACAGGCGCGCCCATTCCTCCAGGGGCTAACTGTGTTGTAAGGATGGAAGACACTGAACAAACCGGTGATGAAGTCATCATCATACGTCCAGTCCTACCTGGCGCTAATATCGTACCGAGAGGCGAGGAGATCAAAGAAGGGGACCTCCTTCTTGAGAAGGGCTTCTTTTTAACCCCTCCAGCCATTGGGCTGTTAGCGGCCGTTGGACTGGACCAGGTCACCGTCTACCGTCGACCGCGCGTAGGGTTGCTCTCCACTGGAACAGAGCTGATGGATGTAGGGGAACCTTTACGCCCTGCTAAGATTTATAATAGTAATAGTTATACGTTACGTGGGATGCTTCAAGAAGCTGGGTGCGAGGTTTTGGCAATTCCTATCGTTTCCGACCGAATTGATGAGACGATCGAAGTTCTGAAACAGCTTGCGGACACTGATATGGTGATAGCAACTGGGGGAGCCTCGGTCGGTGATTATGATATTATGCGCCATGCCCTTGCTCAGTTCGGGTGTGAAATGCTGTTTTGGAAATTGAATTTGAAGCCTGGGACGCCTGTCTCTGTCGGGATCAAAGAAAAGCAGTTCTTTTTCTCTCTTTCAGGAAATCCCGCGGCAGCGATGGTGACGTTTGAACTTTTAGTTCGTCCAGCACTGCGTAAATTGGCGGGAAGAACTCATGCAGAACAGGGAAAATTCCTCGTTAAAATGGCGAGTGGCTTTGGTAAAAGAGGGAAACAACGGCGCTTTTTACGGGCGCGAGCGGTGTTTAAAAATGGAGAAGTTTGGGCAGATCTCTCTCCCGCGCAAGGCTCAGGAATTCTGAGATCTATGATCGGTAGCCATTTGTTAGTGGATGTGCCTGCAGACCATGGGGCCGTAGAACCTGGAGAACTCCTGATGGCTGGCTGGATTACGGAATGGGAGAATTAGGATGGAATTTCAAGAGGCTCCTTCAACGAATCAACGACCTCAAATCCCCGTCATTTCAATTGTGGGTGGAAAATCCAATTCTGGGAAGACCACGCTTTTAGAAAAGATTATTCGTGAAGCGAAAAGCCGTGGCTGGAGGGTGGCCACCCTGAAACATGATGTTCACGGGTTCGAGATGGATCAACCCGGCAAAGATACATGGCGTCATGCCCAAGCGGGTGCAGATATTGTCGCCATAAGCTCTCCCCATAAAATTGCTATATTAGAGAATGTCGCTGAAGATCAGCCTCTTGATGAGGTCATCGCCCGAATTCAGGGGGTTGATGTGATTTTTACTGAGGGATATAAAAACGGTAATAAGCCAAAGATTGAAGTATACCGCTCCCTGGTGCATCAAGAACTTTTCTCCAAACTTGAAGAACTTATTGCGATAGCGAGTGATATCACGTTTGATAACGGGATTCCTTGCTTTGGCTTGGATGATGCCCAGGGCATTTGCGATTTGATCGCTAAGAAATATGGGGTTAAGGGTAGAATCCAATGATTCTGTAGGGGCGCGAGGCATCGTGCCCCTGATTGTTAAGGGCTGACATTGGTTAAGGAAGTAGCTTCTTAAGGAACCGAGTCGACCAAGGTAACAAAGGAAAAGCCAAGAGTGACGATAAAAGATTAAAAAGGGTATGTGCGTTGGCTACTTGCCTGGAAAGACTCCCCCCCATGAGCGTCAGCGCATGGGCCAGTGGTCCAACAAAGGGTAAGAAGAGTAGGACCCCAAAGACATTCAGTAAAACATGGAACAAGGCGACCCGTTGGGCGGCTCGTGAGGAGCCTAGAGCGGCTAAAACGGCCGTGAAACAGGTACCAATGTTTGCGCCAAAAATGAAGGCGAGCGCTGTAGGCAGGGTTAACCATCCATCCTCCGCGAGGAGCATCACAATGCCCGTGGTAGCGCTGGAGGAATGAAGTAAGGCCGAGAGCAAGGTGCCAGCGAGGACCCCTTGGAGATGGTTGTCTCCCAGTTGTCGTAGGAAATGCTGGATTGCTGGCAGGTCGGCGAGCGGAGCCATACCGGCTTGGAGTAAGCCTAATGAGAAAAAGAGCAAGCCGAGTCCAAAGATGGACAGAGCAAGAAATCGTCCGCGATTTGGAATAAAAAGATAACCCAAGGCGCCGAGGATGAGTATGTAGGGAGTTAGGCGATCTAAGGGAAAAGCGAGAAGCTGCGTGGTGACCGTGCTACCAATATTACTTCCTAAGATCAGAGCCAGGGAATTTTCAAAACGGAGCAGCCCCCCATCGACGAAAGACACGGCCATCACGGTTAAAGCCGTGCTTGATTGGAGCACGGCCGTTGACACGGCGCCACTCCAAAATCCCCGCGATGGTGTTGCAGTCATCCAACCGAGCACTTGGTGGAGGCGAAGCCCTGCAAATGACTGGAGTCCCTGACGCAACACTTTCATTCCCCAAAGAAGAAGACAGAGGCCCAGCACCAGGGTTATTAAATACATAGGGGTTGGCTCCTTTCGACCGCCGAGCTAGAGGAGGTACTTTTGCTTGTGTGGGGTGAGGGTCACGAGCACACTTGTTCAACCATGCGATCGTCGTGCCAAACTAGGTAGGGTCGCGAGACACTTGTTCAGCCATGCGATCGCGTGCCAAACTAGGGCTTTAATTCCTTATGCAAGCAGGCAGGGTTCCCGGCCATCACTTATACATTTAGTGGGCGCTCTAAGATATATGCAGGTGCGGGACTGTTCTTGACTTACAGTATAGGCTTTCTGAATGTGCAGTCGCTTTTGACGTTCCTGGCATCTCAAGATGGTTCCTTTTGGCGTGCAAGTGGGCATGCCAAAAGGGACCATCTTGCTTGTATTCTCGCCATTACGGCCCCACTAACTCCGGTGACCCTATACCCCCATTCCAAGCCAGGGACTTGTGTGACACAAGCGCGTCATCTCTACGAAAGCAGCCTAGCAAACTCCGCGTAAGCGACCCCACATACGGGGTAGTGCACAAGGACGTGCACTACCGGCCATGCGACAGGGACGTCGCATTGGCCGGGAACCCCGCTCCCCAGAAACAAGAGCTTACCCGGTTAGTTTGCTCTGGGTCGTAGGTACGGAGGGCGGTGTCAGACAAGTCCCCCTCTGGGTCATAGGTACGGAGGGCGGTGTCACGCAAGTCTCCGCTGGCATAAGTTACCTAAGAGGTGATAATATGCTGGTTCGTATTGGGGATGTTCGTGATTGGCCTTTTATGCATGCCCTTGGAAAACTTGGGATTGCTGATAGCATTTCTCCATGGCGTAAACAACCCATGGAGGAAACCCTTAAATACAGAGAACGTATTCTCAAGGGGTTTTGGACTTGGATTCAGCAGTCTGGATCCACAGCCTTTATTGCGGAGGCTTCAGTTGAGGAATGTGAAGGTGGTCCGAAAACTGGTAAAAATCGATTGATCGGGTATTTGGTTTTACACACTTCTGCTAAGGAAGAGTTAACGGGTCTTTCGCAAGGGTGGATTATGGATTTTGCGGTCCTTCCGGAGTGGCGGGGTAAGGGTGCTGGGAGAGAATTGCTGAAAGCGGCTGAAGATCACTGTCGTGAACTTGGACTTCCGTATCTTGGTCTTGCTGTTAGCAGTCATAATGTGAGAGCCCTTCATCTTTATGAACAGTCCGGATTTGCCGAGGAAAGAAAGCTCATGGTCAAACGTTTAGAATAATTAGAGTAAAAAAAAGCTTGCGACGAATGATCGTCGCAAGTGAATTAATAGAGAGGAGTGGGGACAAAAATAAAATGTGATACTAATAGAATTATATCCCGACGCTCGATCAAATATACGGGTATCGGGATATAATTCTGGTCCTTTCTCACCCTCCATGTCCAGGGGCCTCTTCTCATCAACACGGTCTCTAACCAGCGCTGGTTAGAGACCGTGTTAGGTTTTTCCTTCCGTGGTATAATATACCTATTAGGCTGAAAGGTAAGTATTAGACCAGCTAAGTAAAGTCAATAGTGTGTTTGCATAATTGCCTGATTTTGGTTTCAGAAAAAAGGTTA
>DHWG01000172.1 GCA_002413075.1 Desulfosporosinus sp. UBA5188
GTATATATACCGGTATGGGGTATATAATTACTTTGTAACATGCTTCATTACTAGGTTTTAGGCGTTAGTTTTTGAAAAATTTAGAGAATGCCTGTGTATAATGTGGATAAGTCTGTGGATAATATCTAAATAGATCGGATTTTGATGTGGATATGTCTTAAATAATGGGGGATAAATAAATAAAGTCTGTGGATAAGTCTTAAGTCATAGTCCCTAAATTCGACATTTCAGACTTTTAAAACCTAAAGGAAAGGTCCTTTAGGTTTTTATTTAAGCTTAAAAGGAGGATATTAAGGACGAAAGGTCGAAATTCTCACGGTTGATTTCATTATGATAAAGTAAACCCCAGGTTAGCAACAATCAACGAATTTTGGAGTGAGAGTGGCGAGGTAATTGTCAATGGAAAATCTTACAATGTTAACAGATCTTTATCAACTAACCATGATGCAGGGCTATTTGGTGAATGGATGCCGGGATAAGGAAGCCGTGTTTGATGTCTTCTTTCGAGAGCTTCCGTTTGCCGGTGGATACGTTCTGGCAGCAGGACTTGAACAAGTCGTGGATTATATTGAAAACTTCTCCTTCAGCGAGGAGGATTTGGCGTATTTAGAGAGCCTAAACCTCTTTACTGAGGATTTTATCGAGGAATTACGGACCTTCCGTTTTACAGGGGACATTGACGCCATTCCGGAAGGGACTCCGGTTTTTCCATTTGAACCACTGATTCGCGTTAAAGGGCGCATTATGGAGACTCAGCTTCTTGAGACTGCTATTTTAAACTTAGTTAATTTTCAGAGCTTAATTGCGACCAAAGCGTCACGTGTTGTGACTGCGGCACATGGTGGACCGGTTATGGAATTTGGTTTGCGAAGAGCGCAGGGACCTGATGCTGGAGTCTTGGGAGCACGGGCATCTTTTATCGGGGGGTGTCAATCGACGTCGAATGTCCTCGCAGGAAGACGATATGGTATTCCCGTTTCAGGAACCCAGGCTCACAGCTGGATCCAGTGTTTTCCAACTGAGTTGGAGGCTTTTCGAGCGTATGCACGGACTTTCCCGGATACATGCCTGTTGCTTGTGGATACGTATAGTGTCATAAGTTCCGGGGTCCCTAATGCCATTAAAGTGGGTCTTGAACTCGAAGCAGAAGGTCACCATTTTCAAGGAATCCGTATAGATAGTGGGGACTTAACGTATTTGTCGAAGGCCGCCCGTCACATGCTTGATGATGCGGGACTAAAGAGTGCGATTATTGTAGCGTCTAACGATTTGGACGAGGAAACTATTTTCGCCGTTAAAGCCCAGGGGGCAGCAATTGACGCTTGGGGTGTCGGAACGAGTCTCATTACTTCTAAAGACAGTCCATCTCTAGGGGGGGTCTACAAACTGGCCGCTGAAGGAGAGCATGGTGTTTTTCATCCTCGACTAAAAGTATCTGAGAATATATCCAAGATTACAAACCCGGGAATTAAAAAAGTAGTACGTTTCTATGACCGCGCGGGGAAAGCGATGGCAGATCTTATTGCTTTAGAAGATGAAGTTTTCGAAGAAGGGAAACCCCTTACGATCTTTGATCCTGTTCAGACATGGAAAAGAAAAACATTAATAAATTTTCGGACCAGGGAACTGTTAGTTCCTGTGTTCAGAAGCGGAAAACGGGTTTATGACTTACCAAAGCTCAATGAGATTCAGGCTTATGCCAAAACGGAATTGACCACTTTCTGGGATGAAGTTAAACGATTGAATCATCCACACAAATACACGGTGGATTTGTCCAGCAAGCTCTTTGATTTAAAACAGCAATTACTCTTAAAGATCCACCATGATATTATAGCAAATATACAAAAACAGGAGGTAGACCCAGATGTGGACAGATAAAGAAATAACAGGCCGTATCAAACAAACGGTGGACTGGTTGCGTGAAAGAGTGACTGAAGCCAAGGCAAAAGGACTCGTGGTGGGAATCTCAGGGGGGGTGGACTCGGCAGTCGTCGCGGGGCTTTGTAGTCGAGCATTTCCTGAAAATTGTATCGGGGTCATTATGCCCAGTCAGTCTGATCCAGATGACAAAGAAGATGCCTTATGGATCGCAGAGGGTTTTGAACTCAGAACCATTGAAGTGAACCTAGGTGGTGCCCATACGCAGATTATGGGACAAGTTAAGAAGGATTTGGAAAGTCAAGGCTGCAAGCTAGAAGGCGAAAAAATAAGCCAGGGCAATTTGAAGGCGCGTTTACGTATGTCCACGTTGTATTCCGTAGCCAATGCTCTGAATTATATGGTAGTGGGGACAGATAATGCTCCGGAGAGCTTTACTGGGTATTTCACGAAATATGGCGACGGTGGTGTCGACCTGTTGCCGATTAGTTCTCTTACAAAAGCTGAGGTGCGCGCTTGGGCAAGGATGCTGGGACTTCCCATGAGAATTGCTACCCGAGTACCGACCGCAGGACTCTGGGAAGGGCAGACCGATGAAGCTGAACTCGGTCTAACCTACGACCAAATTGATCGTTATTTAATAGGAGAAAAGGTTTCTTCTGAGGTACAAGAACGCGTTGAAGCCCTCCATCGTCAGAGTGAACATAAACGCCATCTTCCTCCTAGCCTGGAACTTCCTATGCTAAAGGTCTTAGACTAACGTGCGTATTGGCGTAGATATTGACGGTGTCGTTTCCGATAGTTACCCCTTTTGGTTAACGGAATTGAATTTGCACTTTGGCAAGAACATAACGGTCATTGACGATTATGACATGCATTTAGTGTTTGATGTATCGAAAGATGTCATGAACGACTACTTTGTCTGTAACACGGAACGTTTGCTGATGACTCCCAAACCTATTTCTGGTGCCAAGGAAGGGATTGAAACCCTTCTCCGCGAGGGTCATGAGGTGGTCTATATTACGGCTCGCACACCGGAAGAAAGAGATGTCACCGTGCGTTGGCTGACAATGTGCGGAATTCCGCATGAACATGATCGCGTTCTCTTCGCGGGCTTCAGCAGCAAATTAGAGTTAGTTAAGCTTTGGGGAATCGAAGCTTTTATCGAGGATTATCAAGTGAATGCTAAATTAATTGCGGAAAGCGGCATTCCAGTATTTTTATTAAATGCCAGTTATAATCAAGAACAGCTCCCAACAGGAATAACACGCTGTCACAGCTGGAATGAAATCATAGAAGGTATCCAAACATTTGACTGTAAAGGTAACGGAAAATGACATTAGTTTCAATAGCATCAAACGTTCGATAACACCGAAAAGGGTTAGCTATCTAAAATTGATGGCTAACCCTTTTGACATCGTCAGAACTTAACTAACAATACCAATCCCAACTTTGTAAATATCCCCTGCCCCTAAAGTAATGACGAGGTCATCTGGTCCGAGTGTCTTGGTAAGGTAGGTACCAATGTCTTCCAACGTTCCAATGTATCGGGCTTTAACCCCTTGCTTCACGATTAACTCGGCTAAAGTTAAGGAAGAAACGGTGTGATGTTCCTGTTCCCGTGCCGAGGCGAAAATATCAGCGACAACCACTTCGTCCGCTCCTTGAAAAGATTGTGAGAATTCCTGTAAGAGCTTTTCAGTACGACTAAAGGTATGAGGCTGGAAAATGGCACGGATTCGCCGATCTGGGAAGGACAATCGGGCCCCTTCCAGCGTCGTACGGATTTCTGTCGGATGATGGGCATAGTCATCGACAATCAAGGCCCCGTTTTTGTTACTTCCTATATGCTCAAAGCGGCGTTTTGTTCCATTGAAGAGGCTAAGGTTGAATAAGATGACTTGAATGGGTATGCCAATTTCATGGCATAAGGCAATGGTTGCCAAGGCATTAATAATGTTATGTCTCCCTGCCACGTGCAGGGTAAGATCTCCGACGTATTCCCCTTTGATCATAATTTTCATCGAACTTCGTTCATCTTGGAATAGTATCTCGGTTGCACGAACGTCTGCGGTCTCAGAGAGCCCAAAAGTCGTAAATGGAGCCTCTGATATGAGGGATTTGCGATTCGGGTCTTCCTCCCAAACGTAGATATGACCTTGCGCTGGTACTTTTTTTGCTAGTTCAGCGAAAGCCGAAATAA
This sequence comes from Desulfosporosinus sp. UBA5188, assembly GCA_002413075.1. Classification (GTDB taxonomy): domain Bacteria; phylum Bacillota; class Desulfitobacteriia; order Desulfitobacteriales; family Desulfitobacteriaceae; genus Desulfosporosinus. The sequence continues at coordinate 4,082 of DHWG01000172.1, forward strand.
CATCATCTAGGTCCTTAAAATAATCTGGATGGTCAAAGTCTATATTGGTAATGACCAAGTGCTCGGGTGAGTAATTGAGAAAATGACGCCGATATTCACAGGACTCTGCTAAGAAAAATTCCCCTTTTCCGGAATGCGCATTTCCCCCAATGCTTGGGACATCGCTTCCAACAACAATGCTGGGATCTAATCCTGCTTGCAGCATCACTAGACCAATCATAGCGGTCGTGGACGTTTTACCGTGCGTGCCCGATACGGAAATCCCGCGTTTTTTGGAAAGTAAGCGTCCTAGATATTGTGGGTAAGTCAAGACCGGGATATTAAGCTCTATAGCCCGGGAAATTTCCGGATGTAGATTCGTATAAGCTGCAGACGCGACCACTAAATCTGCGTTTTCAACATTTTTGGGAGAAAAACTCAAAACAGGGATATGGGCACGTTCCAAGACACTGTCTGTGAAAAAGCATTCTTCGACATCAGATCCTGAAATGGTTGCATCTTCGATTTGTGCGCTGATTTGAGCTAAAGCACTCATCCCGGTTCCTTTTATTCCTACAAAATGTATATGTAATGCCAATGCGTTTCGTCCCTTCTGTGTATAACTCTACCCCCCATTATACCCAAACTGAAACCAAAAAGTATCCTATTTTATGAGGAAAATTTTACTATCGTTATTTGACGGGGGGCGTATAATGGCTACTGTATATATGTCTTAGTTACTCAGTATACCTCCTTCAAGGGCTAATTTCAAAAAAGCTCGTCCCCCTCTTATCCTGTGAAGCCCTGTTTATAGGTTATTATTCCCATAAAGGCAAAGATAAAGACAGTAATAAGGACAAATAATGTGGAAAGAGATAAACGTATAAATTCCAATAATATTTGAAAAAAATAAAGTTGACGAAACGGAAAAATTAGAGTAAGATTACAATCGTCCGTGTAATGCCGATGTGGCTCAGAGGTAGAGCAGCTCACTCGTAATGAGCAGGTCGTCGGTCCGACTCCGACCATCGGCTCCATAGGAAACTTAGACC
>DHWG01000205.1:0-3511 GCA_002413075.1 Desulfosporosinus sp. UBA5188
GCTAAAAGCCATAAACTCACCTGAAATAACGGCGCTGACAATACCCCAGAGAAAGAAAGGAGCACCCCTATGAGACCCACTTCGAGCACGCTTCCTAAAATAAAGAGAATAAAGACATTCACCACAAAGCCTATCAAAGATAGCCGATGAAACGCCGAGATCAAGAGCGGCAGCGTGGCAATTTGCGCCGCGAACGTGCCGGCAACCACGTAACGCAATAGCTTGGGGAGGCGTTCGATCAACGTCCCCTTTATAAGGCGAGGCGTGAGCACCACAATTCCCCAAGCCGCAGCAAAGGAAAGTTGAAAACCAAGATCTTGAATGATTAAAGGATTTTGAATAAATAGGCCGACCGCAGCAAAGAACAACCACCTTAGCGTAGCAACATGTCCCCGCCCGAATCGACCCAGTAAAACGACAATACCTAGAACCGTGGCTCGGACAATGGACGCATTTCCCCCACAAAGCGTTGCATAGAGTAACAGGACCAAGATCGTTGCACTGATCCTAATTTGCTTTGGCAAGAAGCTCAACAGAAGCCAAGAAAGGCCCAACACAAAAGCGACGTTAGAGCCTGAAGCCGCAAAGACGTGAAGTACCCCCGTCACTTTATAACGTTCTTGAATCGCCTTAGGAATACGACTGGAATCTCCGAAGAAGATCCCCTCTAAAACCCCCGTTTCCTCAGGATCCCAGGCCTCAAGGCGACTTCGAATCTGCTGGCGAATCTTCCAGGTTAGACTAGACTGCCCAGCAGTAAGCAGTACGGCGTCCCCTTGCGCGCTGAGCGTGCCACTTAATCCTCTAACCCCATAATACGTGCGCAGATGGATGGCACCCGTCGTGCCTACTGTCTTTGGCCTTTCCAAACGCGCTTGGAAACTTACCAGGTCACCGGGCTGTACTCGCTTCCACTCTCCAGGAATCTGACCCAACTTATCCGCGTAAACCGTGAGGCGATAAGTCTCTCCTTTAAATTCTTGGGGAAGATCAGCCAGCGCCTCGCTCGTATTTTTCGACGTGCCACCTTTGCTTTCTTCGACGCGCACGAGGCCCACTGCGTGATCCTCCGATAGGTTCCAATCCTTCATTTGACCGACAATCTCCACATGGTCCAAGCTGATAGGCTCAGGCAGCGCACGATCCGCAAGACCACCATAAACAAAACCTAACAAGAGACTTGCACCGAGCAAAAAGATCTCAGGCCGAAACACTCGGCCAAAAAAGTCACGTGGTCGCCACAATATAAGGCGTACCCCCAGCAATACAAGCAGGCCAAAGGCCCAAAGCCGATATTGTTCCGGTAAATACGCGCCACTGAGGCCCCCTATCAAGAACGCAGACGCTCGACCGATCCAAGGGTCTTTCATGGGCTAACCGACACTTGTGCGGCCATTTTGTCGTACGTTTTATCGCCAATACCAGAAACGTTTTTCAAGTCTTCCGACTTGGCAAACGGACCATGTTCTGTCCGATATTGGATAATACGTTCCGCTAACACGGGACCCACTCCGGACAACTTGTCCAATTCAGCGGCACCCGCGGTATTGATGTTAATTAACCCTCCTGCTGGAGCCGCTGGAGGTGTTGGAGTCGCTGCCGAGGTTGGATTGGTTACAGGTGCCGTGCCCACGCTAGTGTTCGCCGGATTTCCCACCACAGTAGACCCAGGGGCAGGAGCGAGCGTCTTGTACGGTACGTTCACTTTTTGGCCATCTTTAAGCTTTTCAGCCGGATTCATACTATCTAAGTTAGCTTCCACCAAAGGGCTCACTTGCTTCAACGCATCCGCTAAGCGAGCATCAGGGGCTAAATGAACAAGTCCTGGCTTTTCCACGGCTCCCGCCACATAAACAATGATCTCTCGGCTTGTATCTGTCTTTTGAACATAGGCCGAAGCGCCATGAGGTAGAAAGAGTTTCCAAATGGCAAATATCACAAGTCCAGCCAGCACAAACCACCAAGCATAGCGAAGCTTATGTTCCATTCGCAGCCGCCGCCTTCCTTCACTGTTTTTCCTTAATGGTTTATTTTATTTCGCCTTATTCCTTCTTTTTCCTGCTGTGAAACCTGGCTTATCCTGTCGAAAACTTGTGGACACAGTGCTCGGTGCCTACCACGGTCCCTTCTCGCCATCACGGCACCTTACCATCCTTGGTGGCGCTCTAATCAGAAACATCGTGTTTCAAGTCTTGGCTACAGGGACACTCGGCCATCCATGGCCAGCGGATGTCACGTTGGCCGGGAACCCTGCCCGCTTTCATCAGGGGTCTAAAGCCTTAGTTCGGCACGACGATCGCATGGCCGAGGACGTGTCTCGCAACCCTCTCATTAGTCCATTAATTCATACTGTTTTTTCAGACTTAGGATTCTATAGACACTTTCATCAATACGCTGCTCCGTTATTTTCCCCTTTTGATAAGCGGATTTTAAGGAGTTCAGGGCAAGAACAGAATTTTGTGGCCCTTGGGCAACGAGCACTATATCACAGCCAGCATTCACAGCCTTGATAGTGGCGTCAGAAATGGTATAGTTTTGAGTTATTGCGCTCATCGTCATATCATCCGTTATGATGACCCCCTTGAAACCAAGCTGCTGTCGTAAAATACCCGTCACAACCTTATACGATAGCGACGAAGGCAGATCTTCAACTTTGCTCAGCTTAATGTGAGCGATCATTATCATTTCAGCCTCATTTTTAATGGCTTCGATAAACGGTTTAAATTCAAAACTTTTAAGCTCAGCGATCGATTTATTGACAACTGGCAATCCCACGTGAGAGTCCATTTTCGTATCACCATGCCCTGGGAAATGCTTTGCTGTTGGAATGATCGATTCGCTGCGCAAACCTTTTAAAACTTGGTTGCCTATTTTAGAGACTCTATCTGGCGTTGTGCCAAAAGCCCTGTCCGCGATGACGGTATTTTCGGGGTTTGAGGCTATATCCAATACCGGCGCAAAATCGAGATTGAAACCTAGCTTTTTAAGTGTTTTGGCGGTCTTTACGCCGGAATTAAAGGCATAGGTGGGATCATCTCTTTTACCAATGCTCAAAGCACTTTCAAACGTACCCACCTCACTCGGCAGTCTCGATACTCTTCCGCCCTCTTGATCGATCGAAATATATAGTGGTATCTTATTTTTCAAATTGCTTTCTTTGAGTCCCTGAGTCTCCTTGATTGTTTGTGAGACACTCCTAATATTCTTAGTAAATAAGATGACCCCACCAAGTTTGTTTTCACGAATGATAGGCTGAATCTTATCAATATTATCGTAACCACCCATGATCATCTGGCCTAATTTCTCATCAATATCCATCTGACCCATCATCTTTTTTATTTCATCTTCTTTTTCAGGTGGCGTATTGAGGGAACTGCTTGGCTGTAAACTTATTGAATCCGTTGGTGATATTATTGAAGATCTCTTGTTATTAGCCTCGTACATAGGATAGATAAAAAACAAAGACGCCAGCATTAATCCAACAACTATACTTATAGCTGTTACTAACACT
>DHWG01000205.1:3785-5545 GCA_002413075.1 Desulfosporosinus sp. UBA5188
CTTATAACTTGATTTCCAGAATTTCATGCATTTTTTGATCGTGTCATTTCTTTCCTGTTCACCGCAAACCACCAGCAACGGAGCGTCAAACTGCATGGTTTCTTCGTGTAAACAGGTAGCCATTCCGTTCCAAGCTTGGAGGAACTCGCTTTGAGTCATCTCGTCAAACATCGGACGTATGATTTGTCTGGCCTGTTCAGTGACCGCACAGGATTTTGTCATTTTGTTCTTCATGTAAGGCCAAGGATACATTTTCATCAGGCCGGCCGAGCGGCCTAACTCAATTTTTTCCCATTTTGAATAACACGGCAAAAATATGGGCGTTGATCCAGTAATCATATACCCCAAAGCTCCACCATGCGCAAACGCGTACTCTTGAACGATATAGCCCCCCATCGAAAGACCAATTAGAATCGATTTCTCGCGTTTTTCAGCCACTAAAATATTTCTTAAATCACTTGCGGCTTCTTTGATTGAAAAGGAATCGCAGGGGCGGGACTGCCCGTGCCCCCGTACATCAATATTAATTACAGTGTATTTATTGCTTAGAAAATCCAACTGAGGCTGCCACATTGTACGGTTCACTCCAAAACCGTGAATCAATACAACCGTAGGTTCCTTCCCAGTCTGTATAAAATCATAAGAAATCAGACAATTATTTGAAATTATTTCCTTTTTCATTCAATGCCCACCTTCACCCACTGTAAATAATCTTTTACTTCTCTATTAATTAGTGAATGCGTAACAAAAGAAAAATATTCATTCGTCTTCTCATCTTTGAATAACGTACCAAATTAACAAGAATGCTTACACAAAAAAATCCCTCCCAAGCCTAAGCGAGGGAAGGTTCCTAATCATGTGCGGGTTCATCTCTATCGGTCGTTTCTGTTGACGGAGTTCATCGGATTTACATTACGTCGCATCGTTAAAAATTTTCCGTGACCAAATCAAAGCCCTCAAGCATGGCCGTGTCATCAATTCGAATCATCAAATATCGTATACCATCCTTGGTTACTTGCTTAACATTTTTTAGATCTTGTGGCCCGATCGAAATCGACGCTGTGTTGTTGTCAATTTTAATCGACTTTGTTGTCTGACTCGGCGTAATACTCGAGGCTTTAAACTCGTAGCTCTCCCCACCCATAATTCCCATAAACGACGTTCTTAGCTTATCGGCGGTCTTAATTCCGCTATTTTCTAAAATACTCTCCATATCTTTCAAACCAATCAAAGAGACTTCTCCACTTTCAGTCTCTACGTCAAGCCGACGACCAAGTTCTTCATAAATATTCGAAACGACTTCAGGCTCAATTTCTGCTCCTACAACATCTCGAATAACTTCTAGAAAACGCTCTTTGTCAGCCTTCGCCGTCGACTTGAAGGTACAATCGAGAATATTTTCTACAAACAACACATTGGGCCTGTTTTCTTTGTTTGTATAATAAACAACCTTATCAGTCACGGCTGCATTTTCGCTAAAGGATGGATACATAAAACCCTCAAAAGGCGCTTCTGTATTAATAATAACGTTCATCGGGATACTCGTTTTGAACTCTTTTTCTTCGAAATCAAATTTAAGCGACTTTTTAGGAATAATAATAGAACAAATACTGCCTATGAAAAATTTCAACGTATAAGCTTCGGCCTCATCATCAAGCTCGTTATTATTACCAGCTGATGTATAAGCCTCTCCTCGCACAAAGCTGATCATAAAATCCTTTTCATACGTCTCACACGTTTCTTCCAGAATTTTATTGACA
>DHWG01000013.1:0-9456 GCA_002413075.1 Desulfosporosinus sp. UBA5188
AAGTGGGAGTAGTACCCCGTACTCTACTTCGGTGGGGGTAGAATCCCCCACCGAAGTCTCGATGTTCAACTTTAGTTGAACGAGTTCACTTTGAAAGAGGACGAACCCCTATTAAGGGATTCGTCCTCTTCTTGTTCCTTTATCAATGAATGGGTGAGCTACCTTTCCTCTCGATCATACGGTAGACCCAAGGCCCCCGGCGTGGCTAAGCGTCCTTTTTGGCGAGCAACGACGAGGACCAGAATGATCACTGTAAATAAGTAGGGCAGCATTTTTAAGAAAAAGGGTGAAACTTGAACGCCCAGGACCTGCAGGCGAAAACCAAGGGCATCAATTCCCCCAAATAGGTAGGCACCCATCAAAGCGCGCCACGGGTTCCAGAGAGCAAAGATGACCAAAGCCACGGCAATCCAGCCGCGTCCAGCCGTCATATTTTCCAGCCAACTAGGCGCATAGGCTAGGGACAGATAAGCACCCCCTACACCGCCTAACATGCCGCCGATAACGACATAGATATAGCGTAAACGAAAGACATTGATACCGAGAGCATCCATCGCTGCCGGGTTTTCTCCCAAGGCTCTGAGGTTTAAGCCGGATCGGGTATGATAGAGGAAATACGCGATCACGATCACCAAAACATAACTGATATACACCAAGACATCATGTTGAAAAAATACGGGTCCGATAAACGGTATATCTGCCAAGGGTCCAAGGGGCGTCACGCCAAAGGGTTTCGGCACAGGTATCCCAATATAGGCCTTTCCCAAATAGCCGCTAAACCCGGTACCAAAAATGGTTAAGGCCAGACCGGTAACGACTTGGTTGGCTCGTAAGGTGATGGTTAACACGGCATGAACAAGAGCCAGTGCGCCACCTGCCAACATCGAAGCTAGCAACCCGATCCAAGGATTTCCGGTGGAAACCGCCGCTATAAATCCTGACACTGCGCCCATCAGCATAATTCCTTCAACGCCCAAATTGATGATCCCGGCGCGTTCCGTGATGAGTTCGCCTAGGGCCGCATAGAGGATCGGCGTGCCAGCAATGATGGCTGCTGCCAATAAAGGTATCAAGAATTCTTGGATGCTCACTTTCTTTCCTCCCCGTTCCGGCTCACGAGTCTCACCCGGTAGTTCGTAAGGACTTCTCCACCAAGGACAAAGAATAAAATGGTTCCTTGCAACATGGTTGCGACAGCCGCAGGCACACCCTCAACCTGCACAGCGTAGCCGCCCACTTGTAGCGCCCCAAACAGCACGGAGACTATGAGAATAGCCAGTGGGTTGAGCTTACTGAGCCAGGCCACAATAATGGCCGTGTAGCCGTACCCTGGGCTGATTCCATGTTGTAGCTTCCCGATGATCCCACTGACTTCAGCCATTCCAGCCAGCCCTGAGATGGCTCCGCTCAGAAACATCACCAACAAAATATTTCGTTTAATGTTCATACCAGCATAACCCGCTGCCCGCTCACTTGAGCCTATGACATTAATACTGTACCCCCAGCGGGAATACTTAAAAATAATGGCAAGAATCACGGCCAGCGCTATCGCAAAAAACAGCCCGGCATGAATGCGGGAATTAAACAGTTCTGGTAACCTTGCGGCCTCTGGAAAGGGTGCCGATATCGGAAAGTTAGAGCCCTTGGGATCCCTCCAAGGTCCGAAGACCAGATAGTCTACCCATAGTATGGCCACGTAATTAAGCATGAGTGTCGTAATGATTTCGTTGACCTTCCAGATTGCCCTCGGGATCGCTGTCAGAAGGGCCCATAGCCCTCCTGCCATCATACCAAGGACGACCATTCCCGGTAGCATGAAGTAGATCGGTAAGGTTGGATACGTTAAGGGTAGCCAGCTTGCGCCCATTGCCCCCATGTAGAGCTGACCCTCTGCGCCAATGTTCCATAACTTCATCTTAAAAGCCAAGGCAACGCCCAAAGCGGTTAATGCCAGGGGAATCGCTTTGACAATGGTCTCCGTGAAGCCATATTTCGAACCCAGACTATCCGTAAACATAATGGTATACACAGCCAGTGGTTTTTGTCCGGTCAGGGAAAGGAAGATTGCTCCTAGCAACAGCGCCAACAGCACAGAGACTAGCGGGATGATAAAAACCATCACCGGCGAAGGCGTTAAGCGTTTTTCTAATTTAAATCTGAGCCGGTCCATCGTCGTTCATCCTTTCTCTGGCTGAGCGAGAGCCTGTCATTAATAGTCCCACTTCTTCCAAGTCAGCTTGTTCAACGGGAAAGTCCCCCGTTAGTTGACCGTTATACACGACCCCAACCCGATCCGCTAATCTGTATATTTCATCAAGGTCCTCTGAAATCAGGAGGATGGCTGTTCGGCTTGTCTTCAATTTCAGCAACAATTTATGCACAGCTTCGGTGGCGCCGATATCCAGCCCCCGTGCCGGGTAGATCACCACCATTAATTTGGGTGAACTGGAAATTTCCCGAGCCAATAACAGCTTTTGCAAGTTGCCGCCGGAAAGCACCTTAACTGGTTGCGTCAGACTGGTGACATTAACTTGGTATTGTTTAATGAGTGTCTCAGCATTTCGTTTCACCGCTTGGGATTTTAACAACCAGCGTCCCGAGAACCCCGGTTGCCGATAATTTTTCAGAATAAGGTTTTCCATGGCATTGAGTTCCGGTACCAAGCCCATTCCCAGACGGTCTTCCGGAACATAAGCAACCCCTAGGTCAATGATCTTGCAGGGAGAGAGATTGCTTATATTTCGGTCGTTTAACAGGACTTTCCCGCTTTCCACGCGCCGTAAACCAGCGATGACTTCTGCCATCTCTCGTTGCCCATTGCCTGACACACCAGCTAGGCCGAGAATTTCGCCGGCTCGTACTGTAAAGGACAGGTCATGCAAGCAGGCAAGCCCCATATCATTGAAGCAGTTCACCTTATCTAGTTCCAGCACGACCTCACCCACCGGAGAAGGTTCTCGCTCATATTGCATGACCACCGTCCGGCCCACCATCAAGCGGACCATCTCTTTGGCCTTGATCTCGCCGTGCTCCAACACCCCGACTAGTTTTCCTTGCCGCAACACGGTCACTCGATCGGCAACCGCCTCAACCTCATTTAATTTATGGGTTATGAGAACGACAGCACAACCAGCGGAGGCCATTGCCCGTAAATTCTTGAACAGTTCACCGGCTTCTTGGGGGGTAAGTACAGCGGTGGGTTCATCCAGGATCAAGACTTGGGAACCACGATAGAGCATGCGAACAATCTCAACGCGCTGTTTCTCGCCAACCGAAAGCTGCCAAACTTTAGCGTTCAAATTGATTTCCAAACCGTATTTATTACCCAGTTCATTGATACTGGCCTTAAATTTTTTGTCTGAAACGCTAAAAAATTTATGTTTTTCACCCAGCGTAATATTTTCAGCCACGGTAAAAGGCTCTACTAGTTTAAAATGTTGGTGGATCATGCCGATTCCACAGTCTATTGCATCCCTGGGGGAGCGGAATTTTTGTTCAACACCGTTCACCAAAATCTTACCTTCATCTGGCTTATAAAGACCCGCCAACACTGACATCAGAGTACTTTTCCCTGACCCATTTTCGCCTAAAATAGCATGAATTTCTCCTGCGTAAATATCCAGGTCCACATGGTCATTAGCCAGCACTCCGGGAAACTTCTTGACGATTCCTTGTAATTGGATGACCACTTGTTTCATGTCTGTTCCCTCAATTCACACACAGTTTATAGAAAAAAGCGCCCCTGTCGTAGGGGCACGATGCATCGTGCCCTTGTGGTGGAAAAAAAGACACAATGGTGAAAGTTGTAGATTACGCCTTGAGGAGGCAACAACCTCAACAAAGCATAATCTACATAAATTTTTAAGATCAAAATAACTCACTTGAAAAGGCGTTATTGGTCAATCTTGAAGTGAGTTAAACATTTATTTTGCGGCAGGAATTTTGCCGTCTACGCCTTCGACAAACCAGTCAAAAGCCAGCATATCTTTATCAGACATGACTTGACCAGCGGGGATTTTAACGACGCCGGTTTGGTCTTTGATCGGTCCGGTAAAGACATCCCATGATTTAGAGACTAATTTAGCCTTGGCGTCGGCAACTAATTTCTTGGTGTCATCTGTCACCATAGGGCCATAAGGTGCGAGATCAACGATTCCGTCGCTGATAGGACCCCAGTATTGATCATTTTTCCAGGTTTTGTCGATGACTGATTGGACCGTCTTCACATAGAAGGGACCCCAGTTCCAAATAGCGGAGGTTAGAACAGCCTTGGGTGCCATCTTAGCCATATCGGTGTTGTAACCAATACCGAATTTACCGACTTCTTCAGCGGCCTGAATAGGTCCTGGTGTATCCTGGTGCTGAGCTAGAACGTCAGCGCCTGCTGCTAATAGGCTTTTTCCAGCATCTTTTTCAGCCGCTGGATCATACCAAGTATTGGTCCAAATGACTTTTACTTTGGCGGTGGGATTAACTGAGCGTACCCCTTGGGTAAAGGCGTTGATACCGCGGATCACTTCTGGTATCGGGAACGCGGCGACATAGCCAATGGTATTGGTTTTCGTGGTTTTACCGGCCACAATACCTGTTAGATAACGGGCTTGGTACATGCGTCCAAAATAGGTTCCTACGTTGTCGGCGGTTTTATAACCAGAGTTGTGCATAAATGTAACGTTCGGATATTTCTTAGCCACATTGATGGTTGGATCCATATAACCGAAGCTGGTTGTAAAGATAACTTTGTTACCTTTTTCAGCCAGTTGAGTAATGACACGCTCGGCGTCCGCACCCTCAGGGACTGACTCCATAATTGTTGTTTCTACGTTCGGCATTTTCTCAACCATGTATTTACGTCCAGCGTCATGGGCCGTGGTCCAACCTGCGTCACCCACTGGTCCTACGTAAACAAAGGCCACTTTAATTTTCTCTTTGGCGGCTTCAGGCGTCGGTGTCGCCGTTGGGGTCTTCGTACCACATCCAGAGATAACTAACAATAATGAGACCAACAGGGTGATGAGAATTGTCCCTCTGCGTTTGAAATTCATCGTTCTCTCCTCCTACTTTCTTCTCTTTTCTATTTGATGGCTAGCGTCACTTATCTCCCACTTAAGAAGTGGGAGATAAGTGACGCTATGCGCCTGGATAACTCAACTATACTTCAGTTGGCGTTAAAATTCTACCTGTAGTTCGTTTCTTTTTTTGTCCTCATGTTTCCTCGGCAATACCTGCCATCAGAAGTCCCAGAATACGTTCATTTGTTGCCTCAACTGGCATGACTTTCATGACGCTTCCTTCGTAAAGGACTGCGATGTTATCACATAGACTCAACAGTTCTTCGAGATCTTCAGAAATCAACAAGACACCAATACCGTTCTTGCGGGCTTCTAGAAGTTTGCTATGCAGGTACTCCGTTGCTCCAATGTCCAATCCGCGAGTTGGATAAGCTGCCACCAAAGCCACGGGGCTACGGGTTATTTCCCTAGCTAGAATGACTCGTTGAATATTACCACCGGAAAGCCTGCCTGTGGCGGTTTCCAAGTTCGGCGTTTTTACCCCATACGTTGCTACTAAAGAGGCGCTGTGGGCCATAATCGCCTTTTTCTTCAGAAACGTATGTTTCGCAAAAGGGGGATGATTATGATCCTTGAGAATAAGGTTTTCCCAGATATTAAAGGAAGGAATGCTGCCTACATGAAGCCTGTCTTCCGGGATATAGCCCAGACCCTGCTGAATAATTCGAGCGGGCGACATTTTTGTGCTTTCTTTGCCATTTAGAGTTATTTTGCCTTGACTTAAATGTCTCAATCCTGCGATCACTTCGGCCAGTTCTTTTTGCCCGTTACCGGAAACCCCAGCGATTCCTAAGATCTCCCCTTCTCTGATTGTGAGAGAAACGCCTGCCAAGGCCTCTGTTCCCTTATCCCCATGGGCGAAAACATCCTGAAGCTCCAAAACCGTCTGTCCTGGCGAGAACGTCCCCTCCCGTTTACAGGGCGCCATTTTTCGGCCCACCATCAACTGGGCAAGGGCTTCCTGAGTCGTTTCCCGGGTCAAAACATCGGCGCACACTTCTCCATCGCGAAGTACGGTAACCCGATCACTCAGGGCCATCACTTCATGTAATTTATGGCTAATCAGGATGATTGAGTTGCCCTGTGCCGCCATGTTTCTAAGCAACTGAATTAACTCGTTGGATTCCTGGGGAGTGAGTACGGCTGTTGGTTCATCGAGAATCAAAAGGTTGGCACCGCGATAAAGTGCTTTGATGATCTCCACGCGTTGCTGTTCGCCAACACTTAACTGCCAGACAAAGGCGTCCGGATTGATGGCTAAGCCATAGGTGTCAGTAATTTCCTTTATTTTCTGGGCGGCCGTTTTAAGATCCACCAAGAATGACTTGGAGAGTCCTAAAATAACATTTTCACAAACGGTCAGGGTGGGCACCAGCATAAAATGCTGGTGTACCATACCGATCCCGAGGGCAATAGCCTCACGGGGAGAATTTATACTGACATGTTTACCATTGAGCAAGATCTTACCTGACTCGGGCTGATAAAGACCGTAAAGGATATTCATCAGAGTCGTTTTACCGGCTCCGTTTTCACCCAAGATGGCCAGGACCTCACCGGTTTTTATGTGGATATTGACCTTGTTGTTACTGAGGACACCAGGAAAACGTTTGGTGATTCCACACATTTCTAGGTGTTCAATCTTTTCAACCATTTGTACTCACCCGTTATTTCTTCGGTTATTTCTTCGGTAATTCCACCTTTAATTTTCCGCTGATGATGTCCTTCTTAGCCTGTTCTACGGCTGCTTTAGCCTCTGCAGGGATCTTGTCCGCCAATTTCGGATTGTACTTTAAGTCAATCGTTCCGTCAGCAAAACCCAAGGTTAAGACTTGTCCGCCAAGTGTTCCTTTTTTCCTTAATTCAATGATTTTAGTGACGATCTTTTCCCAGTTATACACTTGCGCGGCCAAGACGTGGTCAGGAGCGATCGAGCTTTGGTCCATATCCGTGGAGAGCCAGTATTTACCGGGTGTTTCGGCAACCGCTCTCAAGGCTCCTACCGCCTGCTGAGAGGAACCGGTAAGGATGTCAGCTCCGGCACCCATTTGAGTTTTAGCGAGATTACCCGCTCCGACGATATCATTAAAGGAGCCCGTATAGGCGGTGCGCGTTTTAACATCCGCTTTACCCTTCAGCACGCCTTGCTGAACACCATAGTTGTACTTCACAGCATCACCAGATTCGACGGGTCCAACAATCCCCACGATGCCTGTTTTGGTGGTCAAGGCTGCCAGCATACCTAACAGGTAGCCACCTTCTTGGGCTTGTGGATCATAAGCAAAGACATTGGGTTGCGTCGCAAAACCGGTACCATAAGCAAACGTTGTTTTAGGGAAGTCTTTGGTAATTTCCGTTAAGACGCTTTGGTACTGCGAACCGTGGGCAATGATAATATCATATCCCTGAGTTGCATACTGGCGTATGGCGGACCCTGCATCCACAGCATTACCGAGTTTTTCGCTGGTTGCAATCTCTACTTTGTCTTTACCCATGGTGTTTTGAACGGCTTTCAGACCTTCCACCATTGACTGGCCCCAAGCCAAATCATCCACCGTTGCAGGAAGCACCAGGGCAATGCGGATCTTTTCCGTTTTAGCGGCCTCTGGAGCAGGCGTCGCAGGTTTGGCGGCACACCCGCTTAAGGCTGAGAGAGTCAGGACGGCCAACAGTAGCGCTAATAATTTCTTCTTCATTTCATTTTCCTCCTAGTGTTTTCTTTATAATTAACCTCTGGTTCCGCGCTGGAAGGTTTTACCTAGGGCCGCAGGCGCCCAGACGCGTCCATAGGAAATTGCCAGGGCGACAATGGTCACGATGTAAGGCAAAATAACGGCCAATTCATAGGGAAAATTAATCCCTAACACTTGAATCATGCTCTGAAAGGAATCCGCTAAACTAAATAAGAGGGACCCAAGTAAAATGCCCCAAGGACTCCAGCGTCCGAAGTAAACCAGGGCAATGGCGATAAAGCCCCTGCCTGCTGTGATATTGTCTGCAAACATATTAGCCTGGCCAAGGGTTAAGAACGCCCCCGCCAAACCGGCTAGCATACCACCTACAATCAGGCACTGGTACCTGATCCTGACAACACTGACCCCTAATGTGTCCGCCGCCTCTGGTTTATTGCCCACGGCCCTCACATTGAGGCCCCAACTCGTCTTAAAAAGTATAAAGCCAGTCACTGGAACTAGGAGAAACGCTGTGTACACTAACATATTATGATCAAATAGCACAGGCCCTAAGAAGGGAATTTGACTCAACAGCGGAATTTTAATCGCCTTCAAGCCCTCGATGGAAGTAATTCCCCCCACGTACAGACGAAAAAGCAGCCCTGACAGACCCCAACCGAACATGTAAAGTCCTATACCACTAATTCCCTGTTCGGCCTTAAAGGTCACGCTGACCAACGCCATTATTAAACCCATAAGCCCACCTATCGCTAGGCTTGCCGCGATACCTAGGAGGGGACTTCCCAGCTGAAGGGTCGCATAAAATCCCGCGAATGCCCCCATCATCATGATACCTTCCACACCTAGGTTATAAACACCGGAGCGCTGGACAAACATTTCTCCCAAGGCCGCTAAAAGGTAAGGTGTGGCCAGACGGATCCCAGTCGCCAGTATGATTATGATAATATCCGAATTCATGACACCCTCCATTATGACTCGCCACCTTCCTTGTCCCCTTTGCCCCTAAATAACTTTGTCTTTAACAGAGCTAGAGAACCTGAGTTACTTTGGAAGTAATCGCTTGATACCACAAATAGAACGACTAGGCCTTGGATTACCATGATCATGGCTGCTGGAATGTTCACCGCCCTTTGCATCATGTCTGCCCCTAAAAGCAGAGCTCCGAACAGCACGGCGGCTGGAATAGTGCCCAATGGATGTAGGCGACCGAAAAGGGCTGCAACGATACCACTGAATCCGTACCCGGCAGATAAACCCTCTAAAGCGCGGTGATGAACGCCCGTCACCTCAACAACACCTGCCAGTCCAGCCATTCCTCCCGCAAGCGCCATAGCCAACACCAGGTACCACTCCACGTTAATACCCGCGTAGCGTGCGGCCTCCGGTCCTGCCCCCACGGCTCTCATACGATATCCGATACTGGTGTGCCATAAAAGTAGGTAGACTAAGATTGCTAAGACAAGGGCAATGATTAACCCTGAGTGTAGCCGGGTCCCTGGGATGAGGCGACTGAGCCAGATCTGTTCAGGAATTAAGGCCGTTTGTGGTACGCCTGTGCCATAAGAGACTTCTTTCGGGTCAATTAACGGTCCACGTATGAGAAAGAGATATAACTGTATGGCAATTTGGTTGAGCATCACCGTACTGAGAATCTCATTCACTGAGAGACGCGCCTTCAACCAACCAGCAATCCC
>DHWG01000013.1:9633-10131 GCA_002413075.1 Desulfosporosinus sp. UBA5188
GATGACCGCTGGCAAATCTGGTAAGGCGTTGGCTACGGCCGCCGCCCCAATAGCTCCTGCTAAAATCTGTCCCTCTCCGCCAATGTTAATGATCCCGCTTCGGAAAGAAATAACGATACCCAGCCCCACTAAGAGTAGGGGCACTGACCGCACCAAGGTCTCAGTTATCCCGTATTTGTCATGGACCGGGCCTGAGAACATCACCCCATACGCTTTAATAGGGTCCGACTTGGCTAACAAAAGGAAAAGTGCCCCCACCAGCAACGCTCCCGCCAGAGCCGCGAGCAAGATGACGATTTGTTTCATGAACATTCTAAATTTAGGGTTCAAGCACTCTACAACTCCGTTCTGTCTGAAAATTCAAATATGTACGAATAAGAAAAGCCTCCTCGAGATATTACGTCTCCAGAAAGCTTCGTTGCTCGTTACTGTATGAGCTGTATTATAATAGATATATCTTTAAAATACAATAAATACTTTACGTGATATATCTCCCAT
>DHWG01000013.1:10260-12737 GCA_002413075.1 Desulfosporosinus sp. UBA5188
TGGACGTGATATATCTCCCATTATTTACTTAATTTCATAGTCTATAGGGTCGCTTAATTCATTCTCTTTAAACGCATGGATTCGGCCCACACAGGCAGGACACAGACCACATGCTTTTTGATTACCGTTATAACAACTCCAGGTTAATTCGAACGGAACACCTATCTTTTGACCTAAGGCGACGACCTCACTTTTAGTGGACCATTGAAGTGGCGTTAGGAGACGAACTTTCATATACGAACCGATAAAGATGGCATTGGCCATAGCCCCATTAAATTCCGGGGTACAATCTGGATAGGCCCAATTCCGACCATCTTCCGAATTCGCGCCATAAAAGATGACCTCAGCCCCTTGAACTAACGAGATTGACGTGGCCACAGAGAGCATGTTTGCATTACGAAAAGGCACGTAAGTTGGGGACACCCCTTTACTTTTACTGAGTTCTTCATAGGATGTTTCGGGATTGGGCTGATCTAGGTCAATAAGCGTCGATCCGGCCCCTTTGAAAATATCGGGAAGCTGATGAATAATGTGGTTTTTGATGCCTAAATATCGAACCACATCTTTTGCGGCTTCAATTTCTTTAACGTGTTTTTGCCCGTAAATTAAGCTCAAGGCAAGAACATTTCCGGAACCAAATTCTTTACAAGCCAAAGCTGCGCAGGTTGTACTATCGATTCCACCACTGAGAAGGACAAGCGCTTTATGAATGTTATCCATTAATAATCTCTCCTAAATTAAACTGAAATACGCAAGAACAAGAATTCCCAGCACAATTCTGTAATAACCAAACGGTTTGAAATCCCTTTTGCTGATGTAATTCATGAGGCCAGAAATATACACCATAATGAGTTCATTAATGTTAGTATTTTGTCAAAACTTGTTTTTTTTGTAGTCAAGCGCTTAGGCATGCCACTTCACTAATCCGGCATCACCGCGATAACGTGGAATCACGTGAACATGCCAGTGAAAAATCGTCTGCCCGGCAACCTCTCCGACATTAACGCCTATGTTATATCCAGCTGGATGAAACCGCTCGTCTAGTAGCTCTTTCACTTTTATAAGAAGTTTTCCAACACTCACCAGCTCTGCCTGGGTCGCCTCGAAGACGCTTACTGCGTGCCGCTTCGGTACAATCAGGACATGTCCCGCACTGACGGGGTACTTATCAAAAAAGGCCCGAGCTAGTTCATCCTCTACAATAATTTTCGTCCCTAGTAGGGTACAAAATACGCAATCGTTCATTTTTTCCCTCCTTCTGGACTTTCAAACCACGTATGAAAACTAATTATTTTGCGTCGGCCTTCTTACGTCCATACAAAAACCAACCCAAGAACATAGAGCCCAAAATGATAAAGGCCGGATGAATATTGACTAGGTAGAGCAACGCCACGGTTACCACTGCGATCCCCCATGAGCTGCTGGTAGGGAAGGATTTCTTACCCATGTCATAAGCGGTTACCGCCACAAGGACCACTACAACAGGGCGAACAGCTTGGAGCATTGCTTTAAGTTCTGGGGAGTTAGAGTACTTCATAATGAGACTACCTAATAGCACAACAATGATGACCGTGGGAACGACGGTTCCAAGGATTGCCACGAAGGCTCCCAACCACCCTGCTGTCTTATAACCTATGTAAGCCGCCATTTTAGTGGCAATGGGTCCAGGTAAGGCATTGCAGATTGCTAAAGAATCCGTAAACTCTTGATAATCTAGCCACTGATATCGATCGACCGCTTCCGCTTTAACCAGTGGAATGAGGGCTGGGCCTCCACCAAATCCCAGGTTTGAAGCCCGGGTAAAGGCGATAAATAGGTTCCATAGTTTTCTAAGCACGAAGATCACCCCTTTTAATAACCGTTTGTTATGAGTTCATAAATTATCGAAAAACCACCAAGCCGAAGGCCATAGATATGATGACAATGAGGGCGGGATGCAACTTCAACCAGTAGATCGAAACGACTGTTGCCAAAGCAATACCCCATGTCGTCAGGTTCGGGAAAGACCCCAACCCCATGTCGACAGCGGTCTTCGCAATTAATACGACAACGACTGGTCGGACTCCCCTAAGCATGCCTTTTAAGACTGGGGAATTCGAGTACTTCATCAAAAAACCCGCCAATAAAATAACCGCGAGAACAGTTGGTAAAATGACCCCAATATTTGCTACTAAGACGCCTAACCATCCAGCTTCACGATAACCTACATAACCCGCTAATTTTGTGGCGATTGGACCTGGCAAAGCATTCCCAACGGCCAGCGCATCCGTGAATTCAGCGTTTGATAACCAGTGATACTTCTCCACGACTTCAATTTTAATGAGAGGAATGACGGCTGGCCCCCCACCAAAACCGAGGTTACTAGCCCTGGTAAAAGCAATGAGCAAATTCCAGAGTTCTGTAAGCATTGTGGATTCATCTCCTTCCTTTTTATTGATCAAACCTGACTAGTTACTCTTAGTTCTCTTAGTTCTCTT
>DHWG01000013.1:12902-17116 GCA_002413075.1 Desulfosporosinus sp. UBA5188
CTTAGTTCTCTTAGTTCTCTTAGAGCAATTATATAACCTAAAACTCACCAGTTCAATACATTTTGGTATACCATAATATTAATTATGGTATACCAAATTTTATGACTCTGAGTTGAAAGCCATTTCCAAAAACGCGTTACACGAATTTTCGGCATGTCTTTTCGCAGCAGCCTCAGCACCAGCGCTGTCTTTGCACCGTAGAGCCTCAATGATTCCCTTATGTTCCACCCGTACTTCTTCAAGTCGACCAGGTTTCGAGTAGGCCACTTGAGTAAACTTAGAGATGTATTCGTGCAGTGTATTGAGAAAATCATATAAACGTGGGCTTTCAGCTACTTTATATATGATTTCATGAAAACGATCGTTCAATTGGTTCGATTTTTTAAGGTTTCCTTTGCCATGTTCGTCAATAATCTGTTGATTTAGCGATTCCAAACGTTCTAACTCCCGAGGTCTAACTTTTACTGCTGCAATACTGCAAATAAGCGCTTCCAAGGATGTCCTAATGACCAGAATCTCTATAATATCTGCCTTAGTGAATCCCGAAACCACGACACCTTTGCGCGGGATATGAGTTACCAGCCTTTCCAAGATGAGCTTATGAATTGCTTCACGTACTGGAGTCCTACTAATTCCCATTTGTTCTGCAATATTACGTTCCACAAGTCTCTGGCCCGGCTCTAACTTTTTATCCAGAATCGCTTTTCTCAGAATAGAAAACACTGAATCTTGGCTATGACCCTGGTCATCAAACTTAATAGGTGAAAAATGATGTGCCACTTTCCTTAGCTCCCTTAACAAGGTTATCGTATCAACCTTTAAAGAATTATAAATCTTTCTATAGCATTAAAGCAAGCCATACTTGGTATACCATATTTCAAAAGAGGACTACGCATCAAGATCTTACTGCTTCTCTCCAAGGTTATAGCCTTAACCAAAAGATCCCTCAAATCATATAATAATTCAGGGATTCTATTGTCATGAGGAGGTCTAGCAATGTTCAGTTATAACAAGCCACTATTCTATCCTGTTGAGGTTCAGCTCCGCGACCCTGTATTTGGACAAATATTGCTTGAACACTATGGTGGAAAAGACAGTGAGTATTCAGCGGCGTCTCAGTACCTAAATCACCGTTCCAATATGCGTAACCGCTACTTACGCGATCTCCTGGGCCTCATCGCAGCAGAGGAAATGGGTCACATGGAAATGATTGCGGTTGCCATCAACAAACTCGGAGGCCCACCGCTCTGTTATGTCAATTCGCAGGGCGTTCCTTGGAATATGAGTTATGTTGATCAAAGTCTAGACCCTATTGCGATGCTTCAAGCAGACGTTGAAGCAGAAGTTCGGGCACGAATCTTATACAATCAGCATTTCACGATGACCAATGACCCCGGTCTCAAAAAAATGATTAGTTTCTTAGGAAGTAGAGAAGATGTGCATAAACACCTCTTCCAAAAAGCCCAGATGTTGATTCAACGCTCTGCCCCACCCGAGCAATTCAATGAATTAATTGTTTTGTATAAAGCTAGTTTGCAAAATATATAGTTAAATTATTGGCTAAATTTACACAAGCGTGGTTGTTGAGCGAGGGACAAAATACTATTTTAATATGAGTTTCTCCCTTTATTAAAAGGAAATCTGTCTTTTGGGACTGATTTCCTTTTTTTGCATTAATAAAGCATCGAATTTTCATTTTACTTAAATTGTTAGATAAATGTGTTCAATGCACTAATCTAAAGGACTTTTCTGACCGATATAATAAGGGGGCCTAGAATTCAGGCGTCACCATATCTCTAAAGAAGCTAATCCTAAAGGAGGGAGATAAAACCATGACCAAAATAAAATATCGAATCATTCTTTTGTTATTGACAACTGCGTTAATCATGGGCACAATTCTTGGGGGGTATAGTATTTACAATTTAATCACAACAGAACAAACTAATGTGACACAATATCGCAATACCCTCTATGAACAATTTGATCGAACAATTCAATTGGAAGTCCAAACTGCTTATAGCCTAGTTCAAGATACTTATAATAGTCAACAAAAAGGAGAATTAACCCCTGAAGCAGCAAAAATGAAAGCGGCCGATTTAGTGCGGAATTTACGGTATGATAAAGAGAACTATTTTTGGATTGATACGACCGACGGCGTAAATGTTGTTTACCTAGGGAAAGAAGCTGCTGAAGGTAAATCGCGACTTGAAAGCAAGGACACCCAGGGGAAATCGTTTATTCGCGAGATTATTGCTAACGGATCTCAAGCGGGTGGAGGTTATACGAATTATTCATTTGCTAAACCAAATCAAACCGAAGCGTTACCCAAGAGAAGTTATTCATTGTTATTTCAACCCTATAATTGGGTGATAGGAACAGGAAACTGGGTTGACAATATTGATCAACTTGTTTTGGAGAAACAACTGGACTATCAGAAAAATGGCAGGACCAGCATAATCTATACAATAATGGCCATTGTATTGGCCTTTGGAGCGTCTTTGGTCTTGGGAATTATTTTTAGTAATAAAATTTCAAACCAAATTATTGAAGTTGCTAAAAATGCTGAAGAAATAGCTAACGGTAATTTGAAGGTTAATATAGTGGAGAACCATTCCAAGGATGAGATAGGCCAGCTTGGTAGGGCTTTTAAAACTATGACAGAAAACCTAATTCAACTTGTTCAACATGTGTCAATGTCCTCAACGCAAGTTGCAGAGGCATCCCAACAATTGGGCGCTGGGGCAGAGGAATCCGCTCAGGCTGCTCAACAGGTCGCTGTGGCTATTATGGAAGTCGCTGTAGGGGCAGAGAAACAACTCACAGCAGTTAATGAAACCTCTGCAGTTGTTGAGCAAATGTCTGCTGGAATTCAACAAGTGTTGGAAAACGCAAGAATTGCTGTTCTGACCACTGAAAAAACGACCCTTTCAGCGGCAGAGGGGAGCGCGGCTATCGATAGAACGATTCAGCAAATGATGAGTATTGAAAAAACAGTGACAGGATCTGCAGAGGTGGTTAAAAATCTAGGGGAGCGATCCAGAGAAATTGGACAGATTGTCGATACCATATCAGGTATCGCTGAACAGACAAATCTTCTTGCCCTAAATGCGGCGATTGAGGCTGCGCGAGCAGGGGAGCAAGGAAGAGGCTTTGCTGTTGTAGCGGATGAAGTTCGTAAACTAGCCGAACAATCACAGAAAGCTTCTAAACAAATTGCTTTACTGATTAATGAAATTCAACTAGAAACTCAAAACGCGGTCATTTCAATGGACGAGGGAACGCATCAGGTTAAACTTGGGACAGAAGTCGCTCAGAGCGCCGGCCATGCATTTATTGAAATTACGACTTTAGTTGATCAAGTATCATCGATGGTTGGGGAAATCTCAGAAGAGTTTCAGCAGATGGCCATTGGTAGTCAAAAAATAGTGACTTCAGTCACCGATATATATGAAACGAGCAGAGCGATCACAGGACAAACACAGACAGTCTCTGCCGCAACACAAGAGCAGTCGGCTTCAGTAGAGGAAATTGCCTCTTCGAGTCAGGTTTTGGCGACAATGGCGGATGAATTGCAGCAATCCTTAAAGAAATTCTATTTATAATTTAACCCGTGCCTCTCTGTTTCCTAAATTTCATAAAAATAGCAACTTTGTTCACGATATGAACGAAGTTGCTATTTTTAAAATTTATCTTTGTTCTTTTTCTGGAGATTACTATGTATTTCAAGAAAGCGGCTGTTAATTTCAAGCTCATAATCACTTTTATTATTGATCACAAATTCTTGGTATTTATTTAAGACCTCATCAAGCTTTTGACTTGCAGTAACCACATCCGGATCAGTATAGGCTCTCCCCTCTTTAATTGTGACTAAATCTAAGCGTAATTCTTCGATTTGCTTAATTAATTCGCTGATGACAGACACGTTCTACCTCCGTTTGTGTTTATTACTTCGATTTCTATCCTCATTTGCCTTCACATTTTCCTTCTTCGCACCTTCAGAGCTCCTCTAAATTATACCCATAATGGCTCTGTGATAACCCTTCCCTGGTCCTTCAAAAGCTTTCTTATTCCCCAGTAGCCCCTGCTACTTTATTTTCAACAATTTAATTCAAAATATGCGACTTAATTTATTATATAGCAAAGGACTCTAGTAAAACAAGGCCAGGCTGGGGGGATGTTACCATATCACTGGCCATAAGCCATAAGCCATAAGC
>DHWG01000013.1:17263-21155 GCA_002413075.1 Desulfosporosinus sp. UBA5188
AGCCATAAGCCATAAGCCATAAGAAAGTCTCCCATCGACTAAGCTATCAGTCAACGGGAGACTTAAGGAGTGGACTATTTATTTATGCCATGAACTGTTTGATATCCTCTTCAACCGTGGAAATACCGGCGATGCCAAAGTTTTCTACTAAAACCTTGACGACATTCGGTGACAAGAAGCCTGGTAGTGTTGGTCCTAAGTGAATATTTTTCACACCCAGGTAGAGGAGAGCCAGTAAAACGATCACTGCTTTTTGCTCGTACCAAGCAATGTTGTAGGAAATTGGAAGGTCGTTAATGTCTTCTAGGCCAAACACTTCTTTCAGTTTCAAGGCAATCACGGCCAAGGAATAGGAGTCATTGCATTGTCCTGCATCGAGAACTCTTGGGATGCCTCCGATATCCCCGAGGTTCAGTTTATTGTACTGGTATTTTGCACACCCTGCTGTCAGGATGACGGTGTCCTTTGGTAGTGCTTGGGCGAAATCCGCATAATAGTCACGACTCTTCATACGTCCATCACAACCCGCCATGACGAAGAAGCGCTTAATGGCACCGGTTTTTACAGCATCAACGACTTTATCCGCTAGGGCCATGACTTGGTGGTGGGCAAAGCCCCCGACAATTTCACCGGTCTCTATTTCCGTCGGTGCTGGGCAACGCTTAGCGTGGACGATCAGTGCGGAGAAGTCTTTAGGCTTTCCGTCTGCGCGGTCAGCAATATGCTTAACGCCTTCGAAGCCAACAACTCCGGTGGTGTAAACGCGATCTTTGTAGGAATCTTTAGGTGGAACGAGGCAGTTGGTGGTTAAGAAAATTGGCCCGTTGAAGGAATCGAATTCCTTGGTTTGTTTATGCCAAGAATTTCCGTAGTTGCCAACAAAGTTGTCATACTTTTTGAAGGCTGGGTAGTAGTGGGCTGGGAGCATTTCGCCGTGTGTATAGACATCGACACCAGAACCCTTCGTTTGGATGAGCAACTCTTCGAGGTCCTTCAGGTCATGACCGCTGATGAGTATGGCTGGGTTGTTTCTAACGCCGAGGTTTACTTTGGTGAGTTCAGGATTTCCGTATGAGGTGGTATTGGCTTTATCCAGTAGGGCCATCACATCAACCCCGAATTTTCCGGCTTCTAAGACGAGGGCCACAAGGTCACCGGCGGCGAGGGTATCATCCAGTGTCGCAGCCAGGGCTTTTTCAATGAAGGCGAAGATCCCCTCTTCTTTATACTCTAGAGTATAGGCATGTTCTGCATAGGCGGCGATTCCTTTTAAACCGTACGTGAGCAATTCTCTGAGTGACCGAACATCTTCGTTTTCTGTAGCTAAGACTCCCACGAGTGCTGCTTTTGTTTCAAATTCTTCTGTGGATGCTGTCCAAGTTGCTGCATCATGCAAGGTTGCCGGAATTGTGCCACCCGCTTTAATAATGGCTTGTTTAAGTTCGTCGCGGAGGATAAGCCCTTTTTGAATCCGTTCTATGAAACGGCTACTTTCGAAGTTAGCATTGGTAATCGTACTGAAAAGACTTTCCATAATGAATTTATCAACTTCTGGGCGCACTAACTTAAGTTCGCGTGCTTGAACGGCAAAGACCGCAATTCCTTTTAATGTGTAAATCAGAAGGTCTTGTAATTTGGCAACATTATCTGTTTTCCCGCAGACCCCTTTAATCGTACAACCAGTTCCTTTGGCGGTTTCCTGACATTGATAACAAAACAATAGATGACAACTCCATTCATTTTATATTTGGCGCCTTTTTGGGTTTCCCCTGCGCCTTGGTATTCAATCCGTTGGGGTAATAATAGCATGATAAGGGATGTGAGTGCTGTGATTTATGTCACACTTTCAACGTGATAAAAAGAAGACGAAGACTTTCGTCCACGCCGCCGTAAAAACATTTTTCATTTCTTCCTATCTCTGAACTCACTTTCCGCCTCCTGAACGATTTCATTTCTTAATATATTAAAATACGAACACCCGTCCCGTACGATTTCTACAAACTGGCACCATCCTGCCGTATTTCGTTGTAAGTAGGTTATTTGCCGATTGACCAAGCGGGTAAGTCTTTCTTCTCCTTCACGCCTGTCGCTTTCCCTACTGTGCCGAACAAACAATCCCATACATAATTATGGTCGGCGGCAAGGTGCGTGAAGTCCCCCTTCTTCCAATCTGTCAATATTTCAAGAAGACGCGCTTTGTGCTGATATTCGGTCGTTGAAGGGTGGGAAAGTGTTTCAACGATTAAGGCGTTAAGGCGTTCTTGGGTCATTTCTTGCGTTCCCCATGTTTCGGAAGCATTAACATAATTGTTCGCCATTTTGTGCATTTCGATTATAACGTCATTTTCGGGTTGACTTGATACCTTGGCGGCGCCAATCAATGTATATTTCCCGTCGGCGTTCGTGGTGACGACCTTATCGAAGTTATTGTTGGATACTTTGGCGGTTGTGGCGGAACCCGTCAATGCGATTATACCAATAGCCCCCGCAATAAACATGACGCCCAACTTTAAAATAAGTTTTGATTTAAACATTCTATCATCCTTCCCATAGTCCCCCAAGGCGATTTTCGTGGGTCGGATTCTTGGTGGTGGGGTATCGTCAAGTATCTGTTGGTTCCGTGGTTTCGAAGGTGGGCGAAAGGTCGTCCCGCATGAATTCTTCATAACTGTCAATGACGTCTCGCGGTGCGCCCGGTTTTAATCTCCAACCCTGTTCGTCGTCTATAAAATACGGGGTTCTCATAAACATCGGTTCGGTACAACTCACTAAATGACCCCTTTCTAACGGAATGTGCAACCCGGCAACCAATGAAACGGACGCCTATGTTATGCGTGGGTCGTTTTGATTACCGTATTTTTGTCGGGCTTTATCGTTATAAATTTACCGTCACGCCTGACGACAATCGAAGTGACCGTCTTTTCGTTGACGCTTACGTCTTGATACTCGGTAAGGTCGCCTTCTTGATAATCTTCGAAGAACTGCGAACCGTTGATTCCTGTTCGCCTTGTTCCGATCATATTATAAACTTTCCCGGTTGACCCGGTGATCGAAATTATTTCGTCCCTACCTTGAACAAGTGTGTTTTCATTGTTTACCGATCGTGTTGTTATCCATACGTCAACCGCTTGAAGTCCTGCGGGGCGGAACCCTTGGTGAAAAGTGATTCCTTGGATAACAATTCCGGGTGTTCTAATTTCCCCCGGATGATAATAACCGTCTGCGGGGCGTATTCCTATTGCGGGCGCTTTAACGGGTACGGGTTCAACGTATGGTCGAATTAGGTCGGCGTCTAAGGGTTTCGTATTATAGGGTTGCCCTTCCCTTCGATATGTAATAAGTCCTTCACCAACCCATTTGTTATCTTATGCCGACCCAATCGTCGCCGTTTTCAAATGTTATCTTCCCGCTACCATTCGCTTTGCCCCCGACGATTGCGCCCGTGTAAGTGCCGGGTTGCATGACTTCGGTTCCTGGCAATGTCAGCGTCCCAACCGTCGGGGTTTCTTGTTGAACGGGCGCTTGGGTCGATACAAGCGGCGCTGTGATATTTATGACGTGGTAATAATTCGCCATTGCGACGCCACCGAACAAGACCACGGCACTAAGTACGCCCGTAATGATTATTTTCTTTTTCAATTAAAAGACCCCTTTCGTTATCAGCCGTGCGTCCGCGTTCTTCTTTCTCTACAATTCTTTCGAGTGTTTCGGTATCACTTCGTTGTATCGCTTATTGAACTTTGTAATCGTCGCTTCGCTTAACTTGTTCCCGTGAACCCTGACGCTCAACCCGTCCTTCGTCTTATACATTTCCTCACCAATCTTGGTAAGTGCCGAACCATCCCCGAATAAGTTTGTCATTGTCCCGCCCTTAACTTATTTACTGGTATAT
>DHWG01000206.1 GCA_002413075.1 Desulfosporosinus sp. UBA5188
GAAAACCAGCACAAGCGCCTTGAAGAATTTGGGGAAGTGGATTTTTCTTATGTCATTCCAGGTACCAGCCGATTCCGGGTCAACGTTTACAAGCAACGCAAAAGCTTGGCGGCTGCCGTTCGAGTGATCCTACCAAATATCCCTAGCCTCGACGAACTGGGATTGCCAGAGATTCTTAAAACCATGGCTTTAAAACCCAGAGGTTTGGTCCTAGTTACAGGTCCAACCGGTTCAGGAAAATCAACCACCTTAGCCGCCATGGTCCGGCATATTAACACCCATCGTAACTGTCATGTCATTACCATTGAAGACCCCATCGAATATTTACATAAACACCAGAACTGCATGGTCAACCAACGTGAAATTGGAGATGATACTCGCTCTTTTTCCAATGCTCTGCGGGCTGCCCTGCGGGAAGATCCCGACGTGATCATGGTCGGGGAAATGCGGGATCTAGAAACTATCTCCACGGCAGTTATGGCGTCCGAAACTGGCCACCTAGTCTTGTCTACGCTGCACACCACGACCGCTGCCCAGACCATTGACCGGGTGATCGATGTCTTCCCTCCAAATCAGCAACAACAAATTAAAGTCCAACTGGCGGCCGTCTTACAGGGAATTATCTGCCAACAGTTGCTACCCCGTTCAGATGGCTCAGGCCGGGTTGCTGCCGTGGAGGTCCTTGTTGTTAACGACGCAGTCCGCAACATGATCCGTGAAGGAAAGACTCACCAGATCGATACCGTCATCCAAATGGGCCTCAAAGCCGATATGATTCCAATGGACCTGTCCCTCGCGAATCTGGTGAAACGCAGTGAGGTGGCCAGGGGAGATGCCAACACCCGGTGTGTCAACCCAGAACTGTTCAGCAAATACTTAAGCCAGCCCTATTCCTTCTAATACAAGGTCAAAGGATCACACTTTCTCTAATCACCGTTTCCCTAAAACGTGCTATGGCATGGTCAAATTTGACTGGCCATAGCCCTTCTTCTTTACGCAGCAGCTCTTCCATAAGCTCCTCTACAAAGAGTTTTCCGACACCCTCTATATTAAGGATGAGGATATCACAGCTTTTTTCTTCAATAATCACATCTCTGGCCTCGATTTTCAGTCTCCTTTTCAACCAGTGCGGTTCTCCCTCACCCTCTATTTCCTTCAATTCCATCGCCAGCGTCGTCTGATCCATCAGATAGGCTTGGTCTTTCATCGTTCGAAGATTGATGATTCCAAACTGGCCAAAATCCAACACCATGATGTTGTGGTCCTGCAAAAAACTGATAGACAGAATATCTTCATAGAACTTGCCAAACAGGGCATTTTTTTTGCTATCTAGGCCAAAATGTTCTTCCATAACGTCAATCAAAATCCAATGTCTATATTTAATCCTTAAGGAAGGCTCTAAGCCCTTCCAGATGGCTGACCCAGACTCATCCGGCAGCCCAAAGCGATGAAGAAGCGTCTTGTTAATCTTCCGAGAGGAAAAATAACGCCAGGACAGCTCCAAATAATGAATCAGACATGACTCGAAAGTTTCCTCTGAAGTGGTCCTAATCAATTCTAAGAAAAGCTCTTCGTTCATCAGGAACCCTTTTTCGTCGGTCTGCTGAAAATATTGCTTGGCGACCGCTTGCACCAGAGGACTTTCCGCGATCAGAGAATAGTGAACAATAAAGGGGTAAAGCTCACCGCCCTCTTGGCAGAGGATATCCACGATAGCAGGAATTAAGTCCTGCTGCTTAGCAAAAAGGGTTTTGAGCAATTCCTCGGCACAACTGGGCGACGCGGCGGCTAAAGCCGCTAATTCCCTCATAGCGGGCAACTCATAATCATACTGGACTAAGGCCCAGATGAGCCGGGTCAGCCGCGCACTCATCCTGACCTCCATTATCCGGAGCAGTTCATGCTTGCGCTGGAAATCCGGTTCGGACAAAAGTTCGAGCAGACAGCTCTCCAGTTCTTCTTTTCCTAGGGATAGCGCAAAAACTTCTAGTAGATCCTCAGGAACCGCCGTCAGAACACGTGCTTTAGCGTCGATACCTTCACGTTTCGCCAGCAGAACAAATTCCTGAGGAAGAAGAAGGTTCTCCCTCAAATGATGTAGGCTCAGGTTAAAGTGATTTGCTGTAAACACCTTCGCCAAACCTCCTTACTCCTGTCTCGTGAGGGCTTTTTGCAAAGCTTCAGCCGACTCACGGATGTTGTCTAGAATGGTGGCCAGCCTCAACGTCACCTCTCCCAATCCTTGATCAAAGCCCTCAAACGTATGGGTTATCCCCGCTTCCATTTGAGTCGAGAATTCCTGGACAGAACTCCGAAGATTTCCCGATAGATCCGCCACATCCATATTAATTTCCTTCGCATACAGGCCGATGCTCCGAGTATGCTCATCCATATTTTCCGCTAAATCCTTGATCCCTTTGTCGAAGAATTCGAGGGTATTGGAGGATTGATCGGTCAGACGACCCAGAATTAGAACGGTTTCTTCCGAATAGGTACCAAACATCTTTTGTATATTAAAATCCATCTCATCCAAAATCTTCGTTGATTGGCCTTCAACCCGTGTAAAGTAGGAATCATAGAGTTCCTTTATGTCTTCCGTCTTGAGTGCCAAGCGTTCAACAATTTCGGCGCTATCGCCCATCGCTGCTTTCATCCCAGCCGCTAGATTCTCGCCTAAGGCATCGATTGACTGGTCCATCCGCCCAGCAAGACCGCTATAGAGTTCATTGGCTTGCAGGCTGGTTTTCTCCAGAATCTTGCCGCCTTCTAACGACACCTCTGTGGCCGTGGCCGCCAATCTTTCTACGGTCTTCGCTTGGGAATCAAGGATCGTCTTCAGGGTGACTTGGAAGCGTTCATCTGTTTCCCTGCCACTGAGCGTAACCAGGTCACTATACTCCATCAACCGTTTGTCTAGTTTCCCGACCAGTTGATCCGTCTGCGTATTTCGGGCTACCTCAATGAGGGCGCTCAACCCAGCATAATCCGTTACAGCCTTGGTGAGCTCGCTGGAAACTTGGGCAATTGACGTCTCCAGCGTCTTCTGAATCGTCTCGGTCATCACTCCGATCCCTTGTTGCAGTCCTTCCACGTGCTTTAGAGTCCCCTCCTGAAGCTTTAGGGATTGTCTATTCATCGCATCGGCCTTATTGAAATCACTGACTAATATTTGCTGCATCTCTCCAGCAATCTTCTCTGCCGCCTGGACACTAGCCAAGGAGGCTTTCAGAGCCCCGGAGACTTCGGCCTGGATTCTCCCGACTTCCAGCAAGGAGACTTGAGTTTTGGAACTCAAGGTTTCCTGAGCTTCCGTGCTCCGCTCCATGCTCGTTTCGATTTGTTCCATTTTAACGACGACGTCCGTCAAAGCATGAGACGCCCTTTCTGACGCTTCTACAAAACCAGTCAATCTGTCGACCGTGATCGTGGTCAGTTTCTCTGCGAACGTCTGCGCCAATTCCCGCATCCCGTTTTCCTGTCTTATCACCACGGTCTCTGCCAGTATGGTCAAAACTCCAGAGGTCTCCCTTAGGACAGGTACGAGCTTGTTCTCGACCGCTTCCTGGAACATCCTCCCCAGCACTGGTGCCAGAGCTCCCGTCTCAAAGTGATCTAACCTTTGTTCCAGCTGTCCGACGGCCTCCCGAAAAACCTGGGCATGCTGACGCTGGTTTTCTGCCAACACCCCGATCATTGTCGCTTCCGTCACTGGATTCAGCCGGCCAGCCACCTGATACTGAATATTCCACAGGCTCCGGCGAGCTTTCTCCAGACTCGTCGAATCTGAGAGTCTAAACACAAACAGAATCAAGGAAACCACTGCTAAGGAAAACAACGCTATGCTCACACTTTGGAGGATATCCCCACGCGCCCCAACTCCTTGCGCATCCCAGAGTGCTAGTGCGAGATAAAGCAAGGCCCCTGAAGTGCCTAGCATTAACAGCGCCTGCCAGAGCTGACTCATCAGTTTACGCGCGCAGGGGATCTCGATCAGTCTTTGTTCATTAATATATTCCTTAACATCCGGAACAAGCTCGCCCTGCATCAATATACTATAGTCACGGTAAAAATCTTCCCAAGCGACGCCCAAGCTACGATTTCCAGACTCTTTCGCCAGCGTTAGCAGGTAGTCCATTCGGTCCAGCTGGCCTTCAGGCATTCTCTCAATTAGGATACTCATTTGCCCCAAGTCCTTCGCCAAACGACGCAAATGTAGAACGTCATATTTTATGTAAAAGATCGCGGCTATCAAGACCATAAGTATAATGACACCCAGTAATACTAAGACATCGGTTTGGTTCATCAGTTCTCTCATTTTCTACCTCCTTGTAAGATAAATAGC
>DHWG01000148.1:0-2677 GCA_002413075.1 Desulfosporosinus sp. UBA5188
GCCACGATCATATCCGTGAACTCTTGAGAGAGATCGACGTTAGACATTTCGATAGCATTCGGGACTAGGCTTGCACGACCATCCATACCCGCTGCACCGATACTAGGTTGTCCAGAGTTGTTCGTCGTTGCGTAGAAACTTCCGCCCGTATTCTGGAGACCCGCGTCGTTAGCGAACTTAGCCACAGCGATCTGTGCAATTTTGTGGGTCGTTGAATCCGATCCATTGCTATATACCCCAGTGATTACGCCGCTCTGGTCAATACTGAAGCCTTCAAGAGTATGGGGTTTATTTGCAAAATCATAGCTAATTGTCGCCGTTAGTACAGTAGGAGTCGTATTATCCGCTTGATTTGTTCCAAAGCTAATTTGATACTTTCCGTTCACATAACTTACCGCATATTCTCCATCGCTTGGGGTGGTAGCTGTCGTTAATGTATATGGTATCGTGCCATTATACACAATCGCTCCTGGTGCGGGAGGATATTCCACGATTGCTGTATTAGGAATAGTCATAATATCAACGGTCGTAGTATTTGATCCTGTACCGGCATTAGCCACGTAATTAATATTAAATGAAGACATAGCAGGATCAAAACCTGATGCAAACTTTACAAGTCCAGTAGTTGGATCATATGAAAATTGACTCGCCGCTGGAGTCGAACTCGTCGGCACTCTTGTCAGTCCATCAATCGCCACATTTTCGGCATTTAGCACACCAGTATTATAGGTTGGGGCCGTAGTAACTGTGAGACCCGTGGCTAAAGGAATTGTAGCCTCCTTAACTACCGGCAAGCTACTATCCGTGGCTAATTTATCGCCTAAGGCAAACTTTATATCGCCATACCCTGCTCCGCTAAATACTGGAGCGACCGAATCATCCGCAGCCCAACTGTATCCTTGGACCTTTGCGCCTGTAGCTGGATCTTCGAGGGTGCCTTCGCTATCCTGACTAAAACCACCAGCTCTCGTAAATACTTGCTGTCCGCCATTATTCATCACGAAAAGACCTGGCCCTTGGAGCATTAAGTCTGTGGATTTACCAGTGGATTGTGAACTTCCCTGCGTCATAATTTGGTCGATAGAGGCAAGCATTGAACCCAGTCCAACTTGCATTGGGTTCGTTCCCCCTTGATTTGGTGAAGGGGATGATGCCCCCTTCATGGTTTGACTCAACGTTGTTGCAAATGTCACCCGACTCCGCTTAAAACCGGTTGTGTTGACATTGGCAATATTATTACCGATAACATCCATTTTCACTTGGTGATTTTTCAACCCAGAAATTGCCGAATATAGAGAACGCATCATAGCGAATATTCCTCCTTAATGTGTACCTACTAAATTAGGTCATGATATTTATGGAGCCACTGTTTCCGCAGTCGTAGACGTAGCAGGCTGAGATTCCCCAACCTGTGTGATCAAACTCATTTCCAAATCAGCAAGCGTTCCATCTGCCTTGCGAATCTGCAGCTTGGGATCGCCATCGAGCCATTTCACAGACTCAACGGTGCCTTCCATTGGCGTGACACCATCCGTATTGATGCCACTCACCCATTTTCCAATCATAGCCGCCCCTTGTGTGAGTGACGATTGTTGGGAGAAGTTGGTCATACTTTGGCTTAATGTATTCATGGCCGTAGCAATATTAGTCATCTGCTCTAAAGAGCTGAACTGGGCCAGTTGCGCGATAGATTGTGTGCTATCCGTTGGATTCAAGGGATCCTGGTTTTGCATCTGCGCAACGAGTATCTTAAGGAAATCGTCTTTTCCTAGGGCATCCTTCGACGTGGTCGCCTTACTTACCTTGGTGACGCTGTTCGTCTTGGGCACGGAACTTGGCACATCCATTGTATTACTCATATTTCCTCCTAAGCCGTGACATTAATTCGATTTATTCCATCTTGTTCAAGCGAGAGGAAATTAGAGATCGAGCTTTGATCCTCTCCCTCATTGGATTCAGTGTTTTGGTTGAAATTCCTCTGAGCTTCATCGCCTCGATGACTATGTTGCCGTTCTCCACCTTGTCCCATTTGTAACATACCACAGTTTACGCCTTGATCTGTAAGATTTTGGCGCAACTCTGAAAGTTGCTTCTGCAAGAGTTGACCAGTCGCTGCGTCAGAAGCTTGTACTTGAAGATGTACCTGTCCATTTTCCCAGCGCATCCCAATTTGAATTTTCCCCAAGTCTGTCGGGTGTAGCTGGATTTCCAGCTCTTTCAACTCCTGATGTCTGTTCGTGACTTGCTGGCGAAATGCCGTGGAAATCTGTTCCCAGACTGGAACCGAGACGGTCTTACCCTCTGAAGTGTTAACGGCTACAAAGTTACTCGCAACCCCAATAGCTACGCTTGAATACTCATTTTTTATATCTTTTGTTCCAGAGACTTCGGTGGATCGTAGACCGTCACCCTGAACTTCTTCTCTGAAATTCCCCTGTAAACGATTAGAAGGTGTCGTTAACTTTGGGTCCATAACGCCTGATTTCTGCTGGTTTTGTTGGATATTTGTCATAAAAGCCGTATCTTTCGCTTGCGTTGCTGCTACTAGGCTTAAATTAGTTCCGATCAGCGGCTTGTTTCCAGATTCGGAATTTCCTTTAGCCGCAGGATCGCTAAGATTTCCCTCGACTTCAATCACTTGATTTAAATTCTGAGAGACTTTTTGAATTTCGGTACC
>DHWG01000148.1:2874-11476 GCA_002413075.1 Desulfosporosinus sp. UBA5188
CCGTCATCCAACCCTGTACGATCTTCGCTACTTCTTGACCAATATCCTTTGTTTGAACGCTCTCTGAACCAGCTAAATTTCCCTTTGAAGAGGGGTCTGTAATCTCGCCAGAGAGTGCCACTAAAAGATTGGCGATAACCTGTCTATATTTATCCAACTCCGTGATTCCGGGGTTATCCCCCTGAGGTTTAGACGTCGTCATCCCTGACTGCGCAGAAACCTTGTCTGAGATCAGAGAAACCAGATTCAGCAAAACTCCGTTAGCATTTGCTAAACCCTCGGTTCCTTGGCTCATAACGTTTCCGGAATTGGCCTCCTTGCCTGCCGGAAGATTACTCTGCAGCATCGGCTGAATAAGATTGATAAAAGCATAATTTCCGTATCCTGGCAAACTTCCCTGTTCATTCGGATTTTGTACGCTTGGCACAGGATTAAGGGAACTCAGCTTCTCCTCTGATTCTTGGCCTGCCTTAGAGTTCTGCCCTTTCGGATCTACGTTTGAATTCGTGAAGCCACTCATCATCGCTGCAAAAACTGCCGCGACGTTATCAGGGCTGTCTGAAACGTCTTTTCTCTTTGGGGTAGATGCTTTTCCCAATTTGTTTCCACCCTTGAGGATCTCCGAAAGGACATGAATACCTGCCATTGCCATCACCTCCAACATAGACTTCTAAAAGTTATATCGGCAAAAGACGAACAAAGCATTAGGACAATTATCCATTATTTTAGAATAAGTTCTTTTTTTGTCGACTCAGTCTTCCTCTTAAGCGCAAGATGGCTTGGGAATGAAGTTGAGAAATTCTAGATTCGGAAAGTTTTAGAACCGCTGCAATCTCTTTTAAGGTAAGTTCTTCTTGATAATAAAGCGCAACCACTAATTTTTCTTTGTCCGGAAGTTTTTCCACGGCTACAGCGAGGATCTGTTTTTGTTCCTGTTTTTCTACAGCTTGATAAGCATCTTGGGCCTCGCTATCGACCAGCAAATTAAGCGGGGTGCCGCTACTGTCCCCATCGCCATCTATTGTGGTTTCATCGAACGAGGTCAGCGTTAAGATTTGCGCTTGGGCTAAAACCCCTTCTATTTCCTTCACTTCCACTTTCAGTAACTCGGCGACTTCTTGCACCGTTGCTGCCCGACCCAACTGGTATTCCAACACCGCAAATCCATCCTGAACCCGCTTCACCTTCTGTCTTGCTGAGTGAGGAACCCAATCCATGGTTCGTAGTCCGTCGATCATAGCACCGCGAATACGGATTGAGGCATACGTTTCGAATTTGAACCCTCGGGCCGCTTCGAACCGTTCCAAGGCATCAAGTAACCCAAAGACCCCATATCCAATGATATCATCCTCGGCGACATGAGGTGGAAGGGACATAGCCAGACGACCTGCTATGCGCTTAACCAAAGGCAAGTATTGTTCAATCTGTTCTTGTTTCCACGGTCCTCGAGAAGCTGCTTCATATGCGTTAGGTATCATGATCCATCCCCCTTCCGACTGTAATATCTGTAAGGATCTCTTGTCGGAGTCATTCTATAACATAACCTTACTTATGTTCCTCATCCCAGCCCATACGACGTACAATGTCAGCTTGTTGTTGACTACCCGGTAACCCCTTGCTCAAATTCGGGTCAACTTGTCCAGGAAAATTCGCTTTTTGAGTCTGAGGTGTAGGCACCTCGTCTCCAACAGAGAAATCAATGACCCCTCCACGACCAATCTCCGGCGTGAGATCCACAGGGCCAGACTTCAGACTGTTCTTAGGTTTTTGAGGTGCGGTGTTTTCAAACAAGCTCAGAATACCCGCCATCAGAAAATACATAACCCCAAAAGAAATCCCACCCCGTATGAATAAATCTGATATCGTCGCTGCATTGAGCCAACTGAGGACGACAACTATGAGCGTCGTGGCCAGCGTGATGCGCCTTGCCCAGATCTGATAAACAACATTATTTTGAACAGCCATCAAACCACCTTTTCGCCATGATTTATTGTACGAATGCGCAATTCCCCTGTCCCTACATCAAAATAGATCGTGCGGCCAAAACTACCGCCCACATCCGCAACGAGTAAAGGAATTCCATGTTTTTTCAGTTCCTTTTGCACCGCTTCTGCATTGCGCTCTCCAATTTTGAGCACCGGAGGTTTTCCCGGAAAAGAAAACATCTGGGCGCCACCCGCCATTTTAGCCTTAAGGCGAGCTTTATTGGCACCCATCCCTGAGATTTCTTTCAACAATAATTCTAGTGCAGTGTCCGCGTATTTGGCTGGGTTCCCCCCTAAACTAATCGAAGCGGTGGGGAGCATAATATGTGCCATTCCACCGACCTTCAACAATGGGTCATGGATACAAATCCCGATACAAGACCCTAATCCAGCCGTGAGTAGAATTTCTGGTGTTCTCGCTGTTTTATAATCTGCCATTCCAACACTGATCACCACACTCATAATCCCATGGCTCCCAATAATTTCTGCAGTGACCCTTCATCGGGTAAAAAGATAAATTTTCCTTCAATTTTAGGAATTCCAGTGAGTTGGGTATCAATAAACAACACCATGTCGTCCAATGTACCCTCTTCTAGGAAAATAGCCTCTAAACTCGCGCCGATCATATCCACCGCCAGCGCAGGTACGGAAGGTTGAAGGGCAATCCCCGAAAACTGTGTTAAGGCCATAATAAAGGAGCTCACCAAAATGTTTCCAACTTCTTTCAAAGCCGATTGCGCCATCTCATCACAATAGATATCCATCGGCTGATCCGTTGCAAACAGAGCTTGTACCACAATTTCTGCACTTTCTACTGGAAAGAAAAAAACAGCTTTTCCCGGGGCCTCCCCTTCAACTTTCACATAAATTGTCGCTTGAGGTGTATCGACTTGTCCGATAATCTCAGAAATCTTCTCAAATGGAATCGCCCAAACCTTCGGAACCGACATATCGATCCGCCTTTGTAAAAGGGTCGACAAGGCCGTAGCAGCATGTCCCGACCCAATGTTTCCAATTTCACGTAAGGCGTCTAGTTGGAACTGAGTAATCTCCATGTCTTATAACAGCCCTTTCTTACGCATAGTCCTCTGAATATCAAAGACGCAGGTAATAATTTGATCTCGCTCTCGTTCAGAGATGTCATGGAATTCTACTGAAACAGTGTAGCGGTTACTATCTTCTATCTTTACAGCCCGGCGCACACGAACCGGCGTCTGCAGATCTCCTTTAGGCAGAGATAATTGGACAAAAATTAACGCGTTACTCTCTAAGTGATTCTTTGTTAGAAAGCGCATCCCTCCACCACTCAAGTCAAGCAGCGTACCCTGCTGAGTATCGCTAAGACCCTCCTTGGTCACTGAACGAAACGATAAGGGATATAACGCAGCAACACGGACAAAATTACGACGTTGGACTTTGGCGACAGAACGTGGCAGCTCTAACACCAGCATCGGGATAGGGACCGCAATCCTTTGCAGGATTTTCCCCTCAAAGGAGTAGGCCGCTGATTCGTCCCAAAATGTCAAGGTCACCTTCGTCCCTTCACGCAAAGGAACGACCTCGCGTTGTTTAAAGGGTGCACCCACCACGAGAATGCTTTCTCCCACTTCTTCTATACGCGTCCGATATTTCCCTTTATACTCCCCTTCTAATACGTCAAGTTCAATTGCAAGACCAAGTATAAGCTTCTTCTTTAACAAATCCTCACCCCCGTAGCTCGAAATCCATAGTTCTAGTATCCAAGACTCTTTAGATACATCTTATCTTAAATATATGCCAATATCGATCCATCTAAAACGAACGGAGTAATTTACTTAAAAAGCCCCGGACTCCCCCAGCTTGGCGTGGTGGACGCAGATATATTCCAGAGACTGTACCGGCAATCCACTGAATACATTTATACGCTGGGCTATCCGGGAAACTGATGCCTAATGGCTCAAGTTGCATCACTGAGCGCCCCACGAGAGGATCATCGTAAATCCATCCCATAAATTTGATCGAACCATCCAGGAATTTATGGACCGCCATCTCCAAACGTTTAAACGTCGCCTGAGCGTCTTTTTCATTCCTCACTCTATTAATCACCACATGGATTGGCACCTCGCCGGCTTCTTCCCTCAACGTTTTAAGCAAGCCATAGGCATCGGTTAACGCTGTAGGTTCGGGCGTCGTCACCATGATAATATCGTCTGCGGCCTTTAGAAAATTAAGGACCGTATGCCCAAGACCCGCACCAGTATCAATAATCAGTAGATCGG
Organism: Desulfosporosinus sp. UBA5188; assembly: GCA_002413075.1. Classification (GTDB taxonomy): domain Bacteria; phylum Bacillota; class Desulfitobacteriia; order Desulfitobacteriales; family Desulfitobacteriaceae; genus Desulfosporosinus. Next base: position 7,118 of record DHWG01000148.1, read on the forward strand.
CCATCTTTTCTAAGCGCCCGAGATTAGCAATGACATTCGCTAGCTTATCCCGTTCTATGTTAGCGAGTCCTTGAACACCAGACCCACCTGGTATGATTCCAATTCCCCTGGGCCCAGTCAGCAGAATCTGTTCAATGGTTTTTTCTCCCGATAATAAATGCTCAATCGTATATCGTGCTGAAAGACCAAAAGCAATATCCACGTTCGCAAGGCCCAAATCTCCATCCAGAATAATAATGCGTCGTCCAAATTCAGACAAAGCGAGCGCTAGGTTTACCGTGAAATTAGTTTTACCCACGCCTCCTTTACCACTGGTCACGGCAATAACTCTCATTTTGCTCTTATCTTTATCTTTCCCCTTGGAAGCCAGCTCTCGTAATCTGCTCGCCTGATCATGCATGGGGCATCTCCTCTCCTAAGATTTGATGCGCCATTCGGTAAGGCGTCGCGGCCTCAATGTCGTCCGGGACATTTTGACCGTTAGTGAGATAGGCAGTAGGGAGCGTTGTCTGACCCAAGAGATTGAGGATGGATCCTGCACTTCCAGTCTCGTCTAACTTTGTGAAGATGAGATGCGTTGCTAAGCCTTCGAAACGATTGTAGATCCTGAGTTGATCGGCAAATTGTGTTGTCGCACTCATCACCAGCATTGTGAAATCCGGTTTGGCCTTATCCAAGAAGGCACGAAGTTCTGACATATGTAGATCATGATGAGGGCTTCGACCCGCCGTATCGATGAAAATGAGTTCCTTATCTGAGTGAAGATTGAGGGCCTCACTTAGCCCCTTCGGTGTCATAACCACTTCAACCGGCACTCCGATAATCTCACCAAACGTTCTGAGTTGTTCTACGGCCGCAACTCGGTACGTGTCTGCCGTGATTAAAGCAACTTTGCGTCGATCAACAATACTAAATCCAGCCGCCAGTTTACCAATCGTCGTCGTTTTGCCCACGCCAGTTGCTCCGATTAAGGCGACAATCCTCGGTTTGTTAATACCGGGTTGAATCAGTCCTATCTGACCGCAGATTTGGCGAACATTAGCTTCTATTCGAGCGTATACCTGAGCATCATCGGTCCACTCCTCTGGCAACAAAGTTTGTTGAACGTGTCCTATAAGAAGCTTCACTAGATTTTCGTTGATTCCTCTGCCCTGTAAGTGATCCGCCCATCTTTGCAGGATCGCTGGCCAATCACCTTTCTCCGCTCCAAGCCCTTCCATACGCTGATTCATTTTTTCCAGCATCCGACGCATAGATATTATCTCTTCTTGAAGGCCCCCAGTTTTTTCCTTAACATCAGACACTAGGTTCATTTCAGGCTCTTCAGGGTCTTTATGGGCTACCACAGGTTTCTCTTCAATGGCGGCCGTAATCTCTACCCTTAACTTGCCAAATAACCCCAGAAATCCGCCCTCACGGAACTCACGAGTTTGTAAAATGACCGCTTCGGAGCCCAATTCTCGCTTCACTTTTCCCATAGTTTCTGCCACATTATCGCCTACAAATCGTCTAACTCGCACGATCCATCCCCACCATTCCTACAGCTTGTACTTGGACACCTTGAACTAATTCATTATATGAGAGCACCATCAGTTGTGGGAGTTGACGCTCCGTCACTCGTTTCAGATTGATTCTTACCAGAGGAGCGCAAACGATCACGGGTGTAATTCCTTTAAGCATCACCTTTTCCACCTCTCGCGTGAGATTCTTAACCAGCACCTGAAGCACCTTCGGATCAAGGGCTAAATAAGTGCCATAATCGGATGGATGAATACTATCCAGAATTTGCTGTTCAATCTGCGGATCCAGCGTAATGACAGGTAAGGTTTTATCCTTGCCAACGAGCGGCTGTAAGATCTGGCGAGCTAAAGCCTGCCGAACATGTTCCGTCAAGCGGTCCAGATCTTTTGTAGTCTGTGCCTGGTCGGCAAGCGTTTCGAGAATCGACACCATGTCCCGAATTGAAACCCTTTCTCGCAGCAAGTTCGCAAGGACCTTCTGTACCTGACCTAGGTTAAGCAGTTCTGGGATTAACTCATCCACAACAGCTGGGGCTTGTTCCTTAGCATGATCAATGAGAATCTTAACATCTTGACGGTTGAGGATTTCCCAAGCTTGAGTCTTAATCACTTCCGTAATATGGGTCGCTAGAACGGTCGGAGCATCCACGACCATCCACCCAATCAGCTCCGCTTGTTCTCGGTACATCGCATTAATCCACTTGGCATCCAGACCGAAGGCCGGTTCTTTCGTGGGGGTACCCGGGATGCTGTCATCGTCCACGCCACTGCTCATGGCCATATAATGATCGGCGAGAATTTCTCCGGTGGCAATTTCTGCCCCTCGAATTTTAATAACATATTGGTTGGGTTGTAAATTCATATTGTCACGAACCCGTATGACTGGCACAATGAAACCGAGCTCACTAGCAATTTGGCGACGAATCAGGACAATGCGGTCGAGCAGGTCTCCCCCTTGTTGAACATCCACCAAAGCGATCAGCGCATAACCCAGTTCAAGTTCCATGTGGTCAACATTTAAGAGGTTGAGGACATTTTCAGGTTTCTTGCTCTCTTCGATTTCTGACTCCCGAGCCGCGGCTGATTCCTCGACGACTGACACCTTGGAGTTCTTCTGGAGCATCACACCGGCACCGATTAAAGCAAAAGCCACAATTAACATTGGAAATTTCGGCAAACCAAGAAAGGCTAACGCGATCAATACACCCGCTGTAATGAACAACGCCTTGGAATTTCGAAACAGTTGTTTGGCTAAATCATTCCCTAAATTGCTTTCTGAAGCTGCCCGAGTGACAACTAGGCCTGTTGCTGTTGAGATCAGCAGCGCCGGGATCTGGGAAACGAGCCCCTCCCCGATGGTCAGCAAGGTGTATTTGTGAAGTGCCTCCAGCAAAGGCATCCCTTGTATAGCGACTCCCATAATGAAACCGCCAATAATATTAATAAATAAGATAATAATAGCGGCGATGGCATCACCTTTAACGAACTTGGTAGAACCATCCATCGCACCGTAGAAATCTGCTTCTTGTTGAATCGCTTTACGCCGATCGCGGGCCTGTATATCGGTAATCATCCCGGCATTGAGGTCCGCATCAATGGACATCTGCTTGCCCGGCATGGCGTCCAAGGTAAAACGCGCAGCCACTTCCGAAACACGCTCTGCCCCTTTGGTAATCACGATAAATTGAACGAGGACCAAGATGATAAATATAATAAAACCCACGACGGCATTTCCACGGATGACGAAGGCTCCAAACTGCTGAATGACCTGTCCAGCACTACCGTCAAGGAGAATAAGACGGGTCGCTGAAATGTTCAGGGACAAACGGAACAACGTTAACGTGAGTAACAGTGAAGGAAGTGCCGAAAACTCCATTGGATCCTTGGCAAAAACCGCCAGCATCATCGTTAGAACCGAGGCCGTAATATTCAAGGTAATTAAGATATCGAGAAATCCCTCAGGCAAAGGAACAACCATCATGACCACGATGCCCACCATTCCGATGGCGGCTAAGACGTCTGTATTATTCTGTAGGCGATTCTTTAATGAAGTGGCCATGAGTTCCTCCTTTCAAGTTTGCCTAACGCAGGATAGGGGACGGTTCTTGCTTGCATAAATTCCATAACGCACATTCTATCTGGGAGGGCCCGCGAGGCACGTACTCTACCATGCGATCGTCGTGCCAAACTAGGGCTTTAATCCTTAATGCATGAGGACAGGGTTCCCGGCCAATGCGACGTCCGTGTCGCAAGGCCGGTGGGAAACTCCTGTTTCCCACCCTTATGATGAAAGAGGCTTAAAGCCGAGTTTGGCTACGACGACCGCAAAGGCATCGCACGTGCAGTCACGGGTCCTGCCCTCAGCGATGCATGCCAAGGACGATTCTCGTGCACGAAGGGACGGTTCTTGCCCGCATTCTCCCCTTGTCGCCAGGGGTTAGGCACTCTTGAAGGTCGTCCGGGCTTAGTCACGTGCAAGTTGGGACGGTTCTTCCTCCCCCTCCTGCTTGGTTCACTGGGGATTTGGCACTCTTGACGCGTCGCCTGGGCTTAGTCACGTGCAAGCGGGGACTCACAGAGCAGAACTTGGCGCTTACAAAAGCGAATCTTCTTTGATCGAGCAGCGTATCAAACTTGACTCNNTGGCGAGAAGGGACCGTCGTAGGTACCGAGTGCGGTGTCATGCAAGCCCCCGGCTTCCCCGAGACTAAGCCTTCCTCTTCTTCAGCCGATAAACCAAAGCCAGCACCTCAGCCACCGCCTTATAAAGATCCGCTGGAATTCCTTGCCCTATTTCCACCTGAGCGTAGAGGGCTCGTGCCAGCGGCTTATTTTCCAT
>DHWG01000148.1:11511-11964 GCA_002413075.1 Desulfosporosinus sp. UBA5188
CACTGCCGGCATTCAGACAGGGATGTCTGATTTGCCGGGAACCCCGCCCTTCTTGCAGCAAGCTCTTGAGTCTTAGTTTGATCTGCAAGAGCATGCAAGTGAGCGTTGTAACGCAAGTTCTCTATCACAGGTCCACCTTCACCCCGTCGCCTTCTTCCTCTTCTTCAACCGATAAACCAAAGCCAGCACCTCAGCCACCGCCTTATAAAGATCCGCCGGAATCCCTTGCCCAATTTCAACCTGGGCGTAGAGGGCTCGTGCCAGCGGCTTATTTTCCATGATGACTAGGTCATATTCTTTCGCCAATTCGCGCATGCGCAGGGCCACTTGATCTTGACCTTTGGCGACAACGTAGGGTGCTTTTTGTTCCTTCAGGTCATACCGAAGGGCGACGGCGAAGTGGGTTGGATTGGTCACAATAACATCCGCTTTTTTCATATCCTGCATCATTCG
>DHWG01000148.1:12232-13704 GCA_002413075.1 Desulfosporosinus sp. UBA5188
TGAGACATCCGCAACTCTTTTTCGTAATCCCAGCGTTGATAAAGATAATCCAGTGCAGCGAGCGCCAGGAAAGAGAGTGAGATCTTCCAGGCCAGTTCCATTAAAGCTTGACCTAGATAAATGGCACTTTGCCCAACATCCAGTTGCTGCATAGCCGGGTAGATTTGAAGTCGATCCCGGACACTGGCATACAAAAAATATCCGATGAGAATGACTTTGGTCAGGGATTTCCCTAATTCCACCCAGGCCTTAACGCCAAACATCCGTTTCGCACCACTGACCAGACTAATGCGGGAAAGTTGAGGTTTCATAGACTCCCCCGTGAAGAGAATCCCAACTTGTATGTAATTGGCCAGTAAGGCGACCATAAACCCGGTGGCGAAAATAGGCCACATGATTTGTATTCCCAACCAAAGAATGTTCAACATCAGACTTGACACTGAACGTTCGGTCCAGTCTGAGGAAATGCCTAAGACGTATGGGAAAAGTTGTTCCATACGCACGATCATATTTGGCAGCCAGTATTTGAGGACGGCTACGAGACCTAAGAGCATAAACGCTGAGATGGCTTCCTGGCTTTTAAAGACCTGGCCCTTTTTGCGCGCATCCTCTTTGCGCCTGGGCGTGGCTGCATGTTTTTTTTCGCTCACTGCTTCCACCCCTGATAAAGGTCTAAGACCCAAGCCATGTTCAAATTAAAGAGGTGCGAGATAGCTTCTCCAAAAAAGGGAATCGAGAGATATAGAATGACAAGTCCAAAAATGATTTTAACTGGAAAGACAATAGAAAAAATATTAATTTGGGGTACCGTCCTAGACAAAAGCCCTACACCCACATCCGAAACTAGCAGCGCCCCGAAAATTGGCATAGCTATTTGAATGGCTAAAGCAAACACATTGCCCACCAGTTGAGCGTAAAAGGTATAGTGACCGGGCAAGTTAGACGGGTTAATGGGTATATAGGCATAGCTTTTGACCATGGCAGCGATTAGAAAGTGATGGGAATTAGTGGCCAATAAAAGCATTGTGGCCAAAACCATTTGGAAGTTTCCCATCATAGGTGTTTGCACACCATAAACTGGGTCGATCGCAGCCCCCATTGTAAAACCCATTTGGAAATCGATCAGTTGCCCTGCACCTTGTAAAACAGCCGTCATCGTATAAATTACAAATCCAATGACTAGTCCCACCATGACTTCCTTGAGCACCACCGCAATATAGGGCAATAATTCGATGGGTATTAGAGGTTTAGCTGCAGAAATCAACGGATAGACAATCACCGACAAGCTCGCCGCCAATCCGAGCCGTACGTAGGACGGCACTCCCCTAGCACCAAAGACCGGAGCTAACATGATCATGCCCGCCCAACGGGATAAAATCAGGAGGAATAAAGAGAGATTCCACTGGAGCAGGTCTGCCAGGCTCAATTTTCTCCCCCCTACTCGTGCTATGATGCTCGTGGTTTATTACTTA
>DHWG01000148.1:13929-14792 GCA_002413075.1 Desulfosporosinus sp. UBA5188
GTGTAGACCGTCAAGACAGACAGCATCCACGGACCCAACACCAGAAGGACAGCAACCACAGCGACAACTTTAGGAATAAAGGTCAACGTCTGCTCCTGGATTTGCGTCATCGCCTGAAAGATACTGACCAGCAGACCCACCAACAAACTCACCCCTAGAATTGGTCCTCCCACAAGCAGCACAGCACCAACAGCCTCTTTAGCCATATAGAGCACCATACTCTGGTCCATACCACATCCCCCCTTCCTCCCTCTAATTCCAGAAACGTCTTGAAAAGTGCCTGCAAGCATTGCAAGGGTGTACACAGTTGCCCAAAATAACAGCAATAGCCTGCTCCTCGAGCGTGCGTACCAAAGGTAATACGCTCACCCACTTCGTCATTCCGACCCCGTCGCAACCTAGCCCGGAGCGCAGTCCCAAGCGCCTAACTAATCCGCGCCGGCGCGCCCGAAGCGTGTGCTAGGTGAGCCGGTGATATCCGGAGGTGAGCGATGTGCGACAGCTTGCGACAACGAGGATATCACCGGTTCTCCAAGCACTCAGCTTCCCCGGGAAGATTACTTAAAGCTAGTTACCAGCGATTGGACCACTAGGTGCCAGCCGTCCACCAAAACGAACAAAAGCAGTTTAAACGGCAGTGAAATCATCATCGGTGGAAGCATCATCATCCCGATGGACATGAGCGTGCTAGAAACAATCATATCAATGACGATAAAGGGAATAAAAATGGCAAATCCCATTTGGAACGCGGTTTTCAATTCACTAATCACAAAGGCTGGAATGAGAACATAAGTTGGAACGTTCCGATACGTTTTAGGTCGCTCTATCTTGGATAGCCCCACAAAAAGCTCCAAATCTTTCTC
>DHWG01000148.1:15004-15384 GCA_002413075.1 Desulfosporosinus sp. UBA5188
CATAACAAAAAAAGTAAGAAATAAGGCCAAACCCACCATCACTTGGTTCGGAGGGAGTTGCTGAGTTCCCAGCGCATTTCGCACAAAGGATAAGACGATAATAATGCGAGTAAAGGCGGTCATCATCATGAGGATCGCTGGGGCCAATGACAAGACCGTCAGAAGCATCAGAATTTGTAAAGACGTACCCGTTTGCTGGGTTGCAGAGTTTCCCAAGTCCAGGGTTATGCCTGCCGCCCAGGCAGTTGTAGGACTAGAGAACATTCCTAATCCAAGCGTCAGCGCAAAGGGCAACCCTCTCGTGAAGCGTTTCGCGACACGACTTGAAGAAGCCATCATTCGTTCACCTCATCCAGCAAACGTTCCATCTCTTCAGCAAA
>DHWG01000024.1:0-2419 GCA_002413075.1 Desulfosporosinus sp. UBA5188
CTTTCGTTCGTTTGCAGACCGTCTGTCAGGATGACCTCAAAATCGAGAACATTGTCAAGCACAAACAGAACCTCATCAAAGTCTGCCATGGTAAGGTATTGGGACGGGTTCAGATAGACCAGGTCTCTAGACTTTATCAGTTCCAGTCTCTTCAACACGGTTTTGCACTTACAAGGACCTGGAATAAACCTTGATATGTCACCGGTGCGATAACGAATTAAGGGCATGGCTGATCTCGTTAAAGTCGTCACCACGACCTCTCCTAGTTGCCCTTCCAAAACCGGCCGTCCTGAACTGGGATCGACTATTTCGAAATAGAGGTCTGCTTCCCGAAGGTGGTAACCGCAGAAACCCTGGCATTCTATTCCACCGCCCAGCCCCATCTCCGTCATGCCGTAATGATTAAACACTTTACAACCCCATGCCCCTTCAAGTTCATGCACAATAGCTTGAGAGACGTAATCGGTACTCAATAAAACACTTCTCAAGCTCAGGGAAGCTGAGGGTCCGTTGGAATTTTTAAAGCGTGCTAAACTCAATATTTGAGTGGGAATGCCCACTAATACGTTGATGGCTTCTCGTTGAATTTCCTCTAAGGCTTCCTGTTGGTTCGTGACCAGACCGTGAACCACCGCGGTAACACCCGCTCGTTCTAAGCCTAAGCGCAGTAAATCCCCGACACTTCCCGGTGTTTCACCGGGTAACATGATCAAGACTCTATCACCGGGCTTGACTAACGTTAACATCCCATGATGAAAGAAATCAATCGTTAATTCTTGATCCGCCTCTGTGAAGAAAAGGCGCTTAGGTTTGCCCGTTGTTCCGGAACTCTGTAACGTGACGATCCTGTTGATATCATTTTGGGAAACGCACATGAAATCAAGAGGATGGTCTTTTAAATCGTCTGATGTGGTAAAGGGCAATTTTAACAGGTCTTGAAAAGACGTGATCTTACCATCTAGCCCTGAGTACAAACGTTTGTAGAAGCGACTTTTACTGGTTACCAATGCAAGCGTCTCCTGCAGTCTGTCCAGTTGATAGTCATCAATTAACTTGCGGGTTAACACGCCTGAACTGTCTCCAGTTATTTTGCGCATGATCCAAGGTTCCAGGGAGGTGGTTTTGATGCCCAAGACCTATCTCTCCTTCCGATAAATTGAGTGCCCAAACTTATCCGTGAGATTATATGCGCAAAAAGGAATGAGCGTGCCTTCAGGGCTCACGACATGAATGCAACAGTTCTTCAATCGTTCTAAATCTATATTCCACACGTCTTGAAAGGCCATGCCGCTAATGGAAAAAGAATAGGTCTTTAACTGGTGAAGGAGATTGTCCCAAGAGTCGGAACTGGGAGACTGAATCGAAATTTTCTCTGTTCCTGACCACTGCCGGGCCACATAGGTTCTGGTTTTTCTAGCCACCTCACCGGCTTGTTCTGGTGCCGTACAGCATGAATTATTGATAATAGGCTTCAAACTTCCATCCCGTTGTCTCGTAAAGTTGCCACTAAAGGAACAGCGTCCGTTGTGGGGTTTCAGGTTGGCTGCTTTGATGAGCCCCTTCGTCTGTTCCTCAATGGCTTGAATGACTTCTGGGAGTGTGATCCGGTCTTGATCCGCGGGTTCCTTCGGAATTCTTCCGAAATAACTGACGGGTTGGAAATGCACCCCTCTAACGACGGGATGGTTTTCCAAGGCGAACTGAATGATCCCACCAATATTATGAGTGTTGATGCCAGGTATCAGAGTGGGTACTAATACAACACCGATTCCATGGTTACCACAGCATTCTATCGCTTTGGTTTTAATATCAAGGAGCTTACGCCCTCTAATTGACTCATAAATAATGTCCTCGGTTCCATCAAATTGTAGAAATATAGAACTGAGGCCCGCCGCCTTCAACCGGGTTAGAAAGGCGGGATCTTCTGCCAGCCGCAAGCCATTCGTATTAAGTTGGATGAAGTTAAAGCCCAGGGCCCTTCCCATTTCCACGATTTCTGGCAAATCATTTCTGAGGGTTGGTTCGCCGCCGGATAACTGAATATTGACAGGCCCACTCGCAGCAAGGACATTTTTGTACCACGTTTCTATCACGTCCAAGGAAGGTTCCTCAAGCTCAGTTCCTGCATTAGCAAAGCAAAATTTACAGTTTAAATTGCAACGTTGCGTTACCTCTATTAAAGCCGTACAGGTCGTCTGATGATGGTCCTGGCATAAACCACAATCAAAGGGACAGCCTTTCTCAACGGGTGTGACACAGTCCCTGGGTGGCGTTGGGATCGTCGGTCTAACCCAAGAATCCCACTCAGGGCTACCACGCCAAAGGAGTGTTCGATATTCCCCATGTTCAGGGCAACGTTTTACCATATAAACCTTTTCTCCTTGAGCTACTCTTTGAGCCGGAATCCTCTTCAAACATT
>DHWG01000024.1:2630-3104 GCA_002413075.1 Desulfosporosinus sp. UBA5188
TGAGCCTGAGCACGAAGAAGACTTAAGCCAAAACTGGTTCATCGAGCCATGAGTCATGATTAGGTTCACGGTTAGTTGGGTCAATAGATTCGTATGATCGCTCCAATTCACGAGGCTGAAGCCGTGTCCGACAAGCTGATTAAGGAAAGGCTCCTTAGGCAACGCTCTTCTGATACAAGACTCGAGATTGAGTTCCTGAAGTGGTTTAAGTCCTTCAGGATTTCTAGCGTACACATCATTAATGACCAACCATCCACCCGGTTTTAGCACTCTAAAAATCTCTTTTAGCACCTGCTCGAGGTCTTCCATGACGGACAACGTACACTCGGCTAATATCCCGTCCATATGGTTCGCCTCAAAGGGTAAATCTTCTCCCACCCCACGAATCAGGTTTAAACCCGGATTTTTCTTAGTTCCAATCTCTAACAATCTCTCTGAAGGATCTAAGCCTACGGCCCGAAGCTGATAAAGAGA
>DHWG01000024.1:3284-5766 GCA_002413075.1 Desulfosporosinus sp. UBA5188
AGAAACCACCGGGTCTTAAAGTATCCCCTGTGACCACGCTCAGTGCGTCATTTTCATATAAACTTAAACCAGCCTTGTTATTCATAATTTATCACTTCCAAGACTTTTCTTCTATAATAAAGAAATGCAATTTTGTTCACTATAGTAGGCGTGCAATTTCGTTCACTCGTCCTCGTCCTCGTCCTCGTCCTCGTCATCTGCCTCAGGATCTTCTACATACGTTGCCAAAATCTCTTGCACCTTACTAAAGGTCTTTGATACCGTATTGCCGCATTGCACAGGATATTCATTGCCTTCATCAAGGGAGTGATCTAAGATCTCCTCGCAATCCAGACTACCATAGGTTTCTTCAAACCACTCCATCAATTCATAAATCATCACGTTGATTTTGGGGTGCCCGGATTCGAGGGGTGTTCCCTTTCCACAAGCTAAACCGATTAAGCATACCCCCCCGGTCAACGCGCCACAAGTTTTTCCCGACCTTCCCATTCCTCCGCACAGACCGTTCATCGCTTTAATTAAGTCGGGATTTTCCTTGCCTTGTTCATCTAAACCCAAAATTAAGATAATCTGGCTACAGCAAAACCCCTGAGTGGCTAATTCAAACATGCGAAAACCATCGACTGCCATTTCGCTCCCCCTCTACTTATCCTCAAGGCTTTGCTCAACTTCGAACATCTTTCCTAAAGCCAGTTCCTCCGTAATCAACACCAAACCGCAGTGAAGGCATTTTAGTTCCTGGACCTCGAAGTCATTGCCCAAGTAAGAGGCCCTTACGACACCGAGTTTGAGTTCACCACCACATTTCCCGCACTTCCAAAGATTTTTCTGAGTCTTTTTTGGTGTATTACTCATGGCCATCCTCCAAAATTTCCATTCGGTGGCTATAGACATTAAGCACTTCAATGCCTTGTTCTTGTGGATTATATTCAACCCAATAGGTCACCTTAACGGGTCGGAAATGCGCTAAACTATGACCATTGTCTGGATTGATAAACTTTATGCCTGTTCGCTCCGCGAGTTCAATGACCTGTTGAATATCTTCTCTTAGAATCAACCGATCTTCCATAATCTGCTCAACCTTTTCATTTAACAGGAGCTTGATGCTACGATACGCCCCTTCCTTTTCCTGCGGAGCCTCTTTCCACAGTGAATGTAACAACTTCCTCTTGAGCTTTGCCCGGTTCTCTTGCCGATAGGAAATCCCGACCTTAGGCCGGTTGGCTGCCTCTTCAAGGTTCGTTCCAAAAATCAGATCTAATAAATGAAAGGTGCGTTTACCTTGAGCGGCAAAATTATCTCTGCACATGGCACAGTAGGCTACATAGTCTGTTGTGCTTTCACTGATTCGATCTTCAACGATCTCTTTCCCCAGCTCCGGATTGACGAAAGACGTCAGCCCTCCAAAACCACAACACTTGGTTAATGCTTTGTTGTAGGGCAATTCTTCAACTTCGTAACCCAGTTTGGTTAATATGCGCCTGACAGCATCATGGATGACGGGTTCATGTCTCGTCGTACAAGCATCTTGCACTGCTACTTTACCCGCAGTCCGTGACTCGGGGCCGGAAGTGGACGCGGAACTGATGTTGTCACCTCGAACCGGTAATTCCAGATGATCCATCAACTCCCAAAGCGAGATGACCTCTGGGAACCGATCCTTGAACATGCTGTGGCAGGTGGAACAGGCTACGATAATCTGCGGCTTGCCAAGTCTTTCCCATTCCGCCATCAAAACCTTTAAACTGTTTTGAAACAGGTCTTGATTACCCGCCCAATCAGCTGGAGCGCCACAACAACGCATCATGAGACCAACGCCTCCCGGAAGTTTTTCTGTTAAATAGGCATACACTTTTTCAACGTGTTCCGGGGATGAGGCGCTTAATTGACATCCGGGAAAGAAGACATACTTACTAGAATTATGGCCGGGCTGATGTCTGGTCATGGCGAATTCTTCACTGTTGTTAAAGGCCATATCCCTCAAGGCAAAATCATGGGCTGAGGGGGGCATTTTCCCTTTGGTCACCATGCTCTCCCGGGTTGCTTTACAGGCCTGCCCAAGATCTAGTCCTTGTGGACAAATAACGCCGCACTGCCCGCACAAACTGCAAGAATTGATCATTTTATTACCATGGCGTATGCCCATGACAATCGTATCATTATTGTAAATTTGTCTTAAATAATTCTTAGGATAACTACCGTAATGTTCCATGTATTTGCAGCCCTTCACACATTCAAGACATTGGCAATTGAGACACCGACCTGCCTCCTGCACAGCTTCCTCTGGTGTGTAACCCTCAGTTTTGTGACTCATCGTCACCACGGGCAGTGAGGTAAAGCCTTTAGTATTAACGTATAACTTGGTCTCATAGGTCCCTTCACCAATACGAGCGGCGGTTAAGGAAACGCCTTGCAAATACCGATCGATAGAAACTGCGGCCTTGCGACCATCAGCCACCGATCTAATGGGAGAATCATGTCC
>DHWG01000024.1:6033-7845 GCA_002413075.1 Desulfosporosinus sp. UBA5188
GTTATTTCAGTGTTTAATTCTATTTGAACGTTAAGCCGGTTTAAAACAGACAGTTCCTCGACGATCACCTCGGGGGGTAATTGGTCTTCCGGGAAACTCCAGAGGTTTCCGCCAAGGCGATCTACTTTCTCAAACAGACTAACCTTATATCCTTTTTTAGCCAAGTCATACGCTGCCGTCAGGCCTCTTAATCCAGATCCAACGACTGCAACGGTCTGACTTTTTTGGGGAACAATCCCTGCCTTCGCTATTTTTCCAGTTTGGTTTTGCACGCAGAACCTCTCCAAATCTGAAATAGCGATAGAGGTCCCCACATCTTTACGAATACATTTATCTTCACAAGGATGATCGCAAATCCGGCCAATAATTCCGGGAAAGGGCTGCTTTTTATTGAGTGTTTTTAAGGCGCTTTTCAGATCCTGCTTTTGAAGGTCTTGCATCAATTTTCGAGCATCGACGTGTATTGGGCAACCTGCCGTACAGGCTGGGGGACTCTCTTGAGTACACTTATCTTCTTGTTTTTTCAGTTCGTCCTGTTCCATCTCAGTAACACCCACTTCCTTAAGTTATTGCACTCATAATGTGGGTAAACGCAAGGAACCTGAAATTGGTTTACCCAATTTGAGGTTCCCTGCGCCTTTGTTTTAGTACTTATTTCTTAGCTTTGAGTGCAGCAAGTACTTTGTCCGGACGAGCAGGTAAGTGCGTCATCCGTACCCCGGCAGCATTATAAATAGCATTTATGATTGAAGCATGAGGGGAAGTCAGCGGCAGTTCTCCCGAACCTGCAGCGCCGAAAGGACCATTAGGTCTATAGGTTTCTTGATAGATCAGATCAATATTGTCTGGGACATCTTTGATATAAGGTAGTCCACAGCCAACGAGATCAATGTGTTTCTTCAGGTCCTCGAAATCTTCGCTCAGCGCTAGACCGAGACCTTGAACCAGTCCTCCATAGAGTTGCCCATCAACCACGAGTTTATTCGCGATTTTACCGACATCGGCTGCCATCGTGATTTTAACAACTTCAGTTTTACCTGTCGTGATGTTGACTTCAACTTCAGACAAGAAGACGCCATACATATACACAGCGAAGGGATTTCCTTGACCGGTTGTGACATCGCATTCCTTAGCAGGAGCGGTCCAAGAACCTTTAAAATAGACTGGTAACTTTTCGGCCGTCATTTCTTGATAGGTGCGGAAGGTTCCATCGGCTTTCGCAATACCTTTTATCAGCAATTCGCAAGCAACTCTCGTGGCATTACCAACCAATACTTGAGAACGACTCCCACCTGCAGGTCCACTGTTCGGGGTTATTGCCATATCGTTCATAACAAGTTTGATGTCTTCAGCTTTTACGCCCAAAGGACGTAAAGCCTCATGGGCGGTTGCTAAGGTTCCCATATCCGCACCTTGACCATGATCTTCCCATGAAGTAAAGATCGTGACGCCAGTGGCAGTGAGTTCTGCATCGACCGAAGCACTGTCCGCGCCGTCGAGACCTGACCCATAGATACCGATGGACATTCCCATGCCGCGTTTCTTGTCCGGATCGGTGGCTGGCTGCTTAGCCCATGCCTGTGCTTTCGTGTAAGCAGGTTTAATCTTATCCATTAAACCTTCGAGGCAATAAACATCTGGTTCACAACCACTTGGTGTGGTGTCACCAGGTCTATAGATGTTTTTGTAACGAAGTTCAAACGGATCCATACCCAGTTTTTCAGCAAGTTCATCCATTAGAACCTCTGAGGAGAATTCTGTTTGAGGCGATCCATAGCCCCGGAAAGCGGAACCCCAAGCATGGTTTGTACA
>DHWG01000212.1 GCA_002413075.1 Desulfosporosinus sp. UBA5188
GGTGGGTGCTTGGGTCGCAATTTGCCTCGGGTCTTGCTTGCAATTGGGGAGGCTGGGAACGCGACGAAGCTGTTAGCACGGTGAGGTGCATGCTGGGGAGAGTTTGGAGGGATATCATGAGGATTATGGGATTGGATTTTGGTTCTAAGACGATTGGTGTGGCGATGAGTGATGCTTTTTTTTGGACGGCGCAAGGGGTTAAGACGATTAGGCGTTCTAAGAAGGAGCTGGAGGAGTTGCGTGATCTTATACGCGAGTATGAGGTTATGGAGATTGTGATTGGGTATCCTAAGAATATGAATGGGACGTTGGGGCCTCGGTGTGCTTTGACGGATGAGTTTGCGGAGGTTTTGCGTTTGGAGTTTGGGCTTCCGGTGGCGTTGTGGGATGAGCGCTTAAGTACGGTGGCGGCAAAGAGAACGCTTCTCGAGGCGGATGTGTCACGAGCGAAGCGGAAACTCGTCATTGACAAGATGGCGGCCGTTTTTATCCTTCAAGGTTACCTGGATCGTCGCTTGACGAAGAATATTCCAGTCTAAGAATTTGACAATTATTATCTACAATAGTACAATAACCATATTATTTGATAAGAGGTGAATATCATGACAGAAAAACCGCATGACCATGAAAATTGCAAGTGCAACGATCATAACCATGAAGACCATGACGCTGAAGAGTTTGACACAGTCGTACTTACAGATGATGAGGGAGTAGACCATGAGTTTCTTCATCTAGATACCTTGGAACTTGAAGGCTCGACATACTTTGTTCTGATGCCTATTTCGGAAGACGAATCCGCAGATGAGGATGACGATGAGGCCATTATTCTTAAACTCGGCAAAGATGCTGAGGGTGGAGAAATGCTGCTCGACATCGAAGACGATGAAGAGTGGGAAAAAGTGGCGGATGCTTGGGAAAATCTCGTAGAATCTGAAGAAGACGACGCAGAGTAGGCTTAAGCAAACCAATATGTTTTGGAACTGATAAGAACTCGCTGAGAATCATCTCGGTGGGTTCTTTTAGTTATGATCCCTTCTCACCATCTTTCGAGTCTTGGTCGACGCGTTGATTCCTAAATTTATTTTTAGAACCTAGAAATCTAGAAATAAACCTGAATTACTACGGAAATACTAACGTTGACTAAAATCGAAAAGTGGGTGATGAAGGAAATGAAACAAACCTGGATACAGATTAATATTAAGGCTGTGGCATTATTTTTATTGACATTATTAGTAGGAGGCTGTAGCCCTTCGAGCGATTCGCAAGAGACTAAGAATCCATCAAATCCGCCTAAACAGTCAACGGCTGATCAGAGGGAAGTGAGTCGTGAGGTATTGCCCAAGGGTACCAAATTGGATGATCTGGATTTAAGTGGCGTCACGACGTTAGAAGTTCAGACAAAAATTATGGATTGGTCGAGAGACAAGCTGGAAGAAAAACGTGTCCTGTTGTACAATGAAACGGAGATTCCAATCACTCTAAGAGATTTGGGCCTTGAAGTGGATCAACAGAAGACAACAGATGACCTAAAGCGAAACCCGGGAACCGCTTTGTCTAGTTCGCTTAAAGTTAATTCTGCAAAAGTGAGTCAAGAACTTCAAGAGAAACTTAAGAAGTTTGGACGCCCCGCGAGAGAGGCTTCCTATAAGATTGAAAAGGATATGTTTGTCGTTACTCCAGCAGAGAGTAGTCTGACCGTTGACATCGATAAATTAATCAGTGATCTTCAAAAGCTTTCATTAAGTGCCGTACCGAAACGTTTAGATATTCCAATGGTTGAGCGGCCCGCATCCGTCACCACGGAGGCGGTACAGGCCTTGGCTTTTGATAGTGTCATCGGTGAGTTTGCCACCAAGTTTTCGGTGCAAGAAAAAGAACGCACGGAGAATTTGACAAAAGCTGCTATGGCCATGGATCGCAAAGTCATTCGTCCAGGAGAAATAGTTTCTTTTAACGACACGGTCGGTCCGCGGGACCATAAAACGGGGTATAAAGACGCATATGTGATTATTAATGGGGAGTATGTACAAGGACCTGGGGGCGGTGTATGCCAAGTGTCCTCGACCTTATATAATGCGGTTTTGCTGAGCAATCTACAAATTTTAGAACGAAAACCGCATGCTGTGGCGATAAGTTATGTCCCACAGGGTCAAGATGCAACCGTGAACTATCCAAATATTGATTTCAAATTTGTCAATAACACGGGTAGTTTTCTGTACTTGCGAACCGAAATCAAACGAGGGACTCTGAAACTTCAAATTTGGGGTAAGAAGACGGATCAATCCGTACGTATTGAAAGTCAAGTCGAGAAAGAAATGAACTTTGAGACCGAAACACGCCTAGACCCCAAAATGGCCGCTGGGCGAACGGTCCAGGAACAAGCTGGTTCGAAGGGAATGATCGTGAATACCTGGAAGGTTATTAAAGATGGTACAGGAAATGAAACGAAGCAGTTCCTGAGTCGTGATGTGTATGCTCCGGCTAAGCGCATTTTACGGGTTGGCAGTCGAGGCGTTCCTAAAATGTAGGTGGAAAGCGAGAGTGAGAGTATGACCCCAAGGAGAAATAGAAGGCAAATGACTTATATGGGGTTAATACTTGTTCTTATAGTTGGGGGGATAGGTTTTTTGTCTTGGTGGAATTGGGCAACAAAACCTTATGCCCCCACAGGTGACAATGAAAAAATTACGATTGCCATGGGAACAACGGTCCCTGAACTGGCAGAGGAATTACAAAAACGTCATTTGATTCGCAGTGCTTGGATGTTTAGATATTTAGTGCATTCAGAGCAATCTAAGTTCAAGATCTATGCGGGTGATTATCTGTTGACACCTGCCATGACTCCCGTTGAGATGATTAAACGCTTCCTCAATAGCTCGGTAGCGTTAGCCAATAATCGTGTGACCATCCCAGAAGGTTATACCACGGAACAAATTATAGACCTTCTCGTTCTAAAAGGAATTGGCAGTAAAGAAGAGTTTACAAAGGTTGTGACGGACGATGCGTTTGCATACCCGTTTTTAAAGGATGCGCCCAAGGGACTTCACCGCTTAGAAGGCTACTTATTTCCAAACACTTACGACATCCCTGTTAAAACAAATCCTCATGACATGATTGATTTGCTGCTCCAACAGTTTGCGAAAGAACTTACCCCGGAGGTGCAGAAGCAACTCGACATACTTAAACTGTCCGTCCCACAGTGGGTCACCTTGGGCTCTATGGTGGAAAAAGAGGCAGCGAAGGCCTCAGATCGACCGCTGGTGGCTTCGGTGTTTCTGAACCGGTTAAAGATTGGCCAGCCCCTGCAATCTTGCGCGACCATCCAGTTTTTGCTTGGTACGCCCAAAGAGAAACTCTATGACAAGGATCTTAAGATCCCTTCCCCCTATAATACCTATCTCCACACTGGATTACCTCCGGGGCCTATTGCCAATCCCGGCCATGCCTCCTTGCAAGCTTCCTTACATCCGACCCAAACGGATATGCTGTACTTTGTGGCAAAAAAAGACGGGTATCATGCGTTTGCTAAAACGTATGAAGAGCATTTGAAAAATATAAAATTATACCAGTAAAGGTTTAGCAGAGATAGCCTTGCTGTTATAATAATTTTTTGGAGATATTATAAATTTGTTCGACATCTTTGTCACCGCGACCGGATAGATTAACGATGATAATTTGGTCAGCGCTCATGGTGGGGGCTAGCTTGAGTGCATAAGCAATGGCGTGAGCACTCTCTAAGGCTGGGATGATGCCCTCGGTTTTGGAAAGTCTGTGGAAAGCGTCCAATGATTCTTGGTCCGTAACACTCACATACTCGGCACGACCGATGTCTTTTAGGTAGCTGTGTTCGGGTCCAACGCCGGGATAGTCCAGACCCGCTGAAATGGAATGGGTGGGGAGCGGCTCACCCTTTTCGTCCGCCATCATGTAACAGCGAAATCCATGGACGATTCCTGGGGCACCGGCGGTAAGCGGTGCGGCATGTTTGCCAGTTTCTAAACCCAAACCAGCCGGTTCAACGCCAATTAGTTTAACGGTGGAGTCTTCGATAAAGTTGGCAAACATACCGATGGCATTGCTTCCGCCTCCGACACAGGCCATAACAACATCCGGGAGTTTGCCCTCTGCATCCAGAATCTGTTGGCGTGCTTCCCGTGAAATAATAGATTGGAAGTGTTTGACGAGGGTGGGGAAGGGATGCGGTCCCACTGCCGAACCGAGCATGTAAAAAGTGGTTTCATAGTTCACCGCGAAGTCCCCTAGGGCTGCGTCCACAGCATCTTTTAGGGTACGTGTTCCTGTAGTCACGGAGATCACTTTCGCGCCTAACAGTTCCATGCGGAAGACATTAAGAGATTGACGTCTAGTGTCTTCTTCTCCCATATAAATAACGCATTCCATATCAAAGAGCGCACAGGCCGTTGCTGTCGCCACGCCGTGTTGCCCGGCACCAGTTTCTGCGATCACCCGTTTAACGCCCAGGCGTTTGGCAAGTAACGCTTGTCCAAGGACATTGTTGATCTTATGGGCACCGGTATGATTTAAATCTTCACGTTTAAGGTATATTTTCGCGCCTCCCAATTGTTTTGAGAGCTTTTCTGCATAGTAGAGGGGGTTGGGGCGGCCAACGTATTGACGGAGGTAATAGTCGAGTTCCTGGTTGAAGGCTGGATCGTCTTTATACGTTTCGAAGGTGTCTTCCAACTGATCTAGCGCAGTTTGTAATTGGGGTGGGACAAAGCTTCCACCGAATTCACCAAAGTAACCTTTTTTCATAATATAAAATCCTCCATTTCTATTTCTAACCTAAATATAAAAAAACTCTCCGCCCTCTTTAGAAGGACGGAAAGTTAATTTCCATTATGCCACCTTTTTCATACGGGATTCACCGTGTAAATGCCCATACTTTAAGCTTAGATACGAAGTAGGATACGATTCTCGTGCACAAATAAGCAGATGCGGAGAGTCAACCTCTCGATATCCGTGTTTCTGTAACGGGAAACCCCCGGTATCACCTAATGACGCTTAAGCGTGTTCGGATTACGACTCTGAGATCCATTCAGTCTACGGGAAGTGTATCAGACTTTCACCTATTCTGACTCGCTAAGACATTCCTCAAAGACATACTAATTCTCGTCATAGTCTCTTGAATATGGATTTTCTGTATTGTATTATAGCAGAAGAGATTCGTCAAGGGGTGTTGCGTAAAAGATTTTTAAT
>DHWG01000003.1 GCA_002413075.1 Desulfosporosinus sp. UBA5188
GTGTATAAGAGACAGATTACAATATTTAATAATTCTAATACAATGATTTATTCAAATCTTATTTTTCTGAGGCGTTGTCATACTGATAGACTTGTCTATCCACTGAGGGTTATTCATTGAATGTATTATTAAAGATTAATGGGGAATCTTTTTGAATTGTTTAACGTTAAATACATAAATTCTAACGTAAGGAGGGTGACTATGAGGCTCAAGACGAAGTTATTGCTTGGAATTGCCTCCATTTCGGTTATAATGGCTATATTTTTTGGAGTATCGATCTATACTATAGATCAATCAAACAGAAACCTAGCAGAATCTCAACGGGAGCGCTTTCAAAAGGTTAGTTATTCCGACACCCTGCAAGTTGAAATCAATAATATTAGCAGGTATGATAGGGATCTTGTTTTACAGGATGTGGACAGTCCTGATTTCTTACAGACTATTGACTCGATCCAGTCTTCCAGGGGGAAGGTAGCCTCCGTGCTGGATTCCCTTGGGGCTTCAGCTATCCGAGAGAATGTGAAAAATCTGATCCTCCAGATTAAAACATCAAATCTCGCTTACGACAAATTGCAAGAAAATTGCATTGCCCTTGCATCTTCCGGCAAGAAAGCGGAGGCTGTACAGGTGATCAATGGGTCTGCGGAACGGGGTAAGATATTAAAGACTGTCGAGGAATTGAACCATCTTGAAGATACAGCTATGGACGACTTACTGAAATCTTCGGCCGCTACCAATGACCAGTCACTCAAGTTCTTTTTCTTTTCCCTACTGCTAACCTTACTTCTCGGAGCTGGGATAGCCTTTTGGATCACTCAAAGGGTTACGAGAGACCTTCGCAAAGTCACTGATGTGATGAATGTTTTTTCGTCGATTCCGGAGCACGTTGCTTTGCCACGCATTGATATTCGTGCAAAAGATGAGGTTGGCGAAATTGCCTCTTCCTTTAATGAAATGGCCTGTTCTCTGGAAGATCACGCTAGGCACGAAAAGGAATTTATTAAAAGAATAGAGGAGCAAACCTGGTTGAAGTCTGGGATCGCCGAAATCACTGCCCTGTGCCAGGGAGTACAGGCGTTTAAAACCCTAGCGCAACTTTTGATCACGAAAATAGCCCCCATGGTTGAAGCAAGTTACGGCGTCTTTTATATCAAGGAGGGTAACGGGGACCAGCAGTGCCTTAAAAGGATTGCCAGCTATGCAGGTCGTCCCCTGGAAATGAACGCGGATTTTTTCAGACTGGGCGAGGGACTGGTGGGACAGAGTGCTTTGGAAAACAGGACCATAATACTGGACGGGGTCACTGGGGATTATATCAAGATTACCTCAGGTCTGGGCGAGACATCACCGAAAAGCATTGTTATAATTCCTGTGGCGTTTGAGGAACAGGTAGTGGCTGTCATGGAACTGGCATTTCTCCAACCGTGCAGTCCCCCCCAGCAGGAGTTCTTGGAACATATTTCCAAGAATATTGGGATTCCCATTAACCGAATTGAAGCCCATATGAAGATTGCAACACTGCTGAAGGAATCACAAGTCTTCACTGAAGAACTTCAGACCCAGTCGGAAGAACTTCAACAGCAGCAGGAGGAGCTAAAAACCTTTAACGAAAAGCTGGAGGAACAGTATAAACATTCGGAGCAGAGGGCAGAGAAACTGGAAGCCATGAAAGTAGACCTTGAAGAAAAGGCCCAGCAGCTTGAAGAAAGCTCAACCTATAAAACAGAATTTTTATCCAATATGTCTCACGAGTTAAGAACGCCGCTGAACAGTCTGCTGATCCTTTCTCAAATTTTGACCGAGAACCAGGAAGGCAACTTAACGCTCAGTCAAGTGGAGTATGTGAAAACTATCTTTTCTTCTGGTAATGATTTGTTGACCCTAATTAATGACATATTAGACCTCTCCAAGATAGAAGCGGGCAAGTTATCTATAAACCCTGCAGTTGTGGAACTGGGCGAAGTGAAGGACTATGTGGAACGGTATTTTATTCCCGTGGCACGCCAAAAGAAACTGGACTTCATAGTTCAGATGGATGAAGGCCTACCTGACACCATCTGTATGGACGAACTCAGACTACTTCAAATCTTGAAAAATTTATTATCGAATGCTTTTAAATTCACGACCAAGGGAAGTGTCTCTTTAAGGGTTCGGAGCGCAGAAGAACATGTCGTCGCCAAACACGACCTATTTCTGAACGCGGAGTCAGTCCTGGCCTTTTCAGTGACGGACACGGGCATTGGAATTCCGAAGCACAAGCAGGACATGATTTTTGAGGCTTTCCAGCAGGCTAACGGGACAACCGCAAGGAAATACGGGGGGACGGGTTTGGGCCTGACCATTAGTCAGAACATCGCCAGGTTGTTGGGAGGGTTTATTGAGCTTGACAGTGATGAGGGCAGGGGGAGTACCTTTACCCTATATTTGCCCAGCCAGTCTCTAGAAAAAGATATTTCTCAGATATCCTGCGTCGAAGCGGCAGTAACCTTCGATGATACCACTTCTCCCGTGGATAAACACGTCGGAGCCGTTTCAACAGCCGTGCGAGCAGCGGATGAATTTCAAAGGGTGGAGCACGGGGACGAGCGCTTAGAAGGCAAGAAGATACTGGTTGTGGACGATGACATGCGGAACGTGTTTGCCCTTACCTCAGCTCTGGAAAATCGAAATATGCAGGCTGTATTTGCGGAGAATGGTAGGGAGGGCATCGAGGTTTTGCAAAAAAATCAGGACATCGATCTAGTTCTCATGGACATCATGATGCCTGAGATGGACGGATACGAAGCGATACAAAGCATTCGTCAAATTCCAGAGTACGCGAGCCTGCCAATCATTGCTCTGACGGCGAAGGCCATGAAAAACGACCGGGAAAAATGCATCCATGCGGGTGCTTCGGATTATATCAGCAAGCCGGTAGACTTAGAACAGTTGTTTTCTCTAATTAAGATTTGGCTGTATAGATAGGGTGGTGCAGATGAGTTCCCAAGAAAACGGCAATAACGCGGAAGCGGAAAGCTCCAGTGAATTTCTAGAAAAAATTGAAATTAATCTGCTCTTAGAGGGAATTTACCGTTACTACGGTTTTGATTTTAGAAATTATGTGTTCTCTTCGATAAGGCGAAGAATCTGGTATCGTATCGGGGCTGAAAGATTGAACAGCGTGTCCAGCCTGCAAGATAAGGTCCTTCATGACCCCAGTATGATGGAAAGGTTGCTGGCAGATTTCTCAATTCATATATCAGAGATGTTTCGGGACCCGCCCTTTTTTAAGTCCTTCAGAGAGAATGTGATTCCGCTTCTCAAGGAACTTCCGTTTGTCCGGATTTGGCATGCGGGTTGTTCCACGGGAGAAGAAGTTTACTCTATGGCAATCCTTCTGCATGAGGAAGGTTTATACCACAAAACCAGAATATACGCCACGGATATGAACGAAGATTTGTTAAAAAAGGCCAAGGGTGGTGTTTACCCTTTAGACAAAATGCCAGAATACAGGAACAATTACCAACTAGCAGGGGGGATAAAAGAGTTTGCGGACTACTTTGAGGTCCGCCATGACAGAGCTGTTTTCCACCCGTTTCTAACACAAAACTTGGTATTCGCCCAACATAACCTAGCCACGGATCATTCGTTTAATGAATTCCACGTGATTATCTGCAGAAATGTTATGATTTATTTTGACAGGGTCCTACAGAATCGCGTGCATGGACTGTTTTATGAGAGTCTGTGCAAGTCAGGTATCTTGGGGTTAGGTGACAAAGAGAACATCGCCTTTAACACTCATTCCTATTTCTACGAAGCCTTTGATCCGGAACAGAAAATCTACCAGAAAATGAAGTAGCATGACTTAAACACGGCTGCAGGTCCATGAAGTTAATAAAGGGATCTGAGGGTGCCCAGAAAGAGAAAAAATGAAAATCCTGATCGTTGACGACCACCGAGAAAATCTACTGGCTTTGGAAGCGGTGCTTAATTCGCCCGACTATCATGTCGTTTCTGCCAGTTCCGGCGAAGAGGCCTTAAAGTGCTTGCTAAAAGACGATTTTGCCGTGATTCTGCTGGACGTGCAGATGCCAGGGATGGATGGTTTTGAAACTGCCAGCCTCATCAGAGCAAGGAAGGTAAACAAAGATACTCCCATTATTTTCATTACGGCCACTTACCAGACCACGGAAAATATGACGCAAGGGTATTCCCTGGGTGCTATCGACTATTTGTTTAAACCCTTCCACCCACAAACACTGAAATTAAAAATAGAAGCATTTGTAAAAATACACCTTCGGGAGAAGAAAATTAGGCTCCAAAATGAATTGCTGATGCAGCGTGCCGTTGAACTCGAAACGATGAACAAAAGCTTGGAACGGACTACTTCGGATTTGCGTAAGGCTGAAGCGTTGGCTCGCGTCATTGGGGAAACTGCCACGGATACCGTGATCACCCTGGACGGGGTGGGCCTTATTTTAAACGTTAATCCTGCCTTAACGGAAATGTTTGGCTATGAGCATGAGGAATTGCAGGGACAGCATATCTTAAGCCTTTTTCCTAGTGAAAGCCTTCCTTTTCCAGAGACCCCGGTTATACGTAAAAGTAGCAAAATCCTGTACGTGGTTGCCACGCATAAAGATGGGACAGTTTTTCCCGTGGAGGTTCAAATCGGCGTGGCTAGTATTGAGGATCAGCAGATTTTTGTCTGGTCCGTGCGCGACATTACCGAGCGTAAACAGCTGGAGGAGGAGCGAAAAGACCGGTTTAAAACCCTTGGAAAGCTCGTTCAAGAGCGCACCTGCGAACTCTTCCTAGCCAATGAAACGCTTAAAGAGGAACGAGATTCACTCAGAAGTGCGATAGAGAGATTCTCTAAGGCTTTTCAATTAGGTCCCCATATGATGACGATTACTAGGAAGTCTGACAATAGATATGTGGATGTAAACCGTCGTTTTCTTGAAGCAAAGGGTCTTTCCCGTGAAGATGTTATCGGTAAAACACCCACCGAAATTGATGTGCCCGAAAGTCGATTTAAACAAATCATAGCGATTCTCGAGGCACAAGGATTAGTCCAAAACTATGAGGGTTCTATGCTTATGAAAGATGGTTCAGAAGGTAGTGTTATTTTTTCAGCTGAGACGATACAAGTCGATGATCAAGACTGCATTTTGGTTGCTTATAATGACGTTACTGAAATGAAAAGAATGCAAATGGAAAGGACAGAACAACTTACTAAAAACTTAAAATTAGAGGAGGACGTTTCTAGGGGTAATCAACTCATAGCAGATAGTATCAATAATATGCAAGATGGTTTCTTTGCGTTAGATGATCAATGGAACTTTACATATGTCAATAAAAAGGCAGAAGAGTTATTTCTAAAAACAGGAGAAGAACTTTTAGATGAAGTTTTTTGGGAGGTTCTTGCCCAAGCAAGAGGAACCTTATTTGAACTAAATTTCCAACAGGCTAAGAATGTTGGTGTTCCAACAACCTTTGAAAGTCTTGGTCTTATACATAAAGACACATGGTTTGAAGTTACTGCGTACCCTTCCCAGTTTGGCTTGTCGGTTTATTATAGGGATATTACTGAACAAAAATTATCTCGCGAGAAATTAATTAAGTCTCAAAAAGAGACGGCTTTAATTCTAGAAAATATGACCGATTGTTTTTTTGCTCTTGATAGGGACGGGCAATTTACTCATATAAATCGCGCAGCAGAAATAGCCTTCGGAAAATCTCGCGATGCGTTGTTGGGCAAAAAGATTACTGAAGTATTTAGTGTCGACGATACCGCCCTACGACACTATCATGAAGTAATGAATGAGCATAAGGCGGTTACTTTTGAAATCCTTTCCGAGGCTTTAGGTAATAGCTGGTTAGAGATCAATGCCTATCCAATAGAAACTGGACTGAGTTGTTATTTCCGTGATATTACTAGCCGTAAAATAGCCGATAAGGAATTTGCTAGACTCGAACGCCTCAACCTTGTAGGACAATTAGCTGCTGGCATCGGTCATGAAATAAGGAATCCAATGACCACGGTGCGTGGTTATCTGCAACTGTTGGGGTCAAAACCTGAATATGAAGCTCGGAAGTCTATCTTCGACCTGATGATTTCGGAACTGGATCGGGCCAACGCAATTATTACAGAATTTCTCTCGCTGGCCCGAACAAAACAAACTGAACGGAAATACCAAAACCTTAACGACATTCTAATTGACTTATATCCTTTGTTACAAGCAGACACTTTTACGCAAAATAAACAAATTGTTTTCATTCCTGGGGAGATTCCCAACCTAGAAATCAATGGAAACGAAATCACCCAACTGGTTCTTAATTTAACCCGCAACGGACTCGAAGCAATGCAGGAAGGCGGTCGTCTAAATGTTAAAAGTTATGTGGAGAATGGCAAGGTAGTGCTTGCGATTGAGGATGAGGGAGGTGGTATTCCGCGAGAAAATATTCCTAAGATAGGAACACCCTTCTTTACGACTAAAGATACTGGGACTGGGTTGGGCCTGGC
>DHWG01000067.1:0-5853 GCA_002413075.1 Desulfosporosinus sp. UBA5188
TTAGTAGACAAATAGTAGACAATTGAACATTTCACATCAAACACGACAAAATAAAAAACACCGCAATCACTTGCGGTGTCTCACTTTTTGATTGGCAGGGGATGAGAGAGTCGAACTCCCATCAGCGGTTTTGGAGACCGCTGTTCTAGCCATTAAACTAATCCCCTAGGTATTTTAGCAACGAAGTGAATTATATCGGAAAAAAGAATAAGTGTCAATAAAAAATCTCAAGAATTATTATAAGAATTGGTTGTAACATGTACAAGAATGAAGGATACTTAAGGAAAAGTTAGAATAAGCATAATAAGTAAGGGGCTATTTCGAATGGAGGGGTGCTCTTGAAGGCCGATTTGCATGTCCATACTCAAGAATCAGACGGTTCGCTCTCGATTGAGGAGGTCTTGAGTCTTGCCCACGCCAATCATGTTCAAATCTTAGGTATTACTGATCATGAAAGTACTGAAGGAATTGCCAAGGCTCAAAGGCTGGCTAAAGATTATAAGATTCAACTGATTCCTGGTGTGGAATTACTCACCAATTATCAGGGGCAAGAGGTTCATCTCTTAGGGTATTTCACGGATATTAATCATCCTGTCTTACAGACTCGACTGAGAGAAATACGTAAACAACGAACCGCTTTGGCCTATGATATGGTCGAATGCCTAAAAAACAGCGGTCTTTCAATAGAGTGGCAAGATGTAGAACGTGAAGTAAAAGCTGAAGGTGCCGTGACCAAGGGACATATCATGAGGGCACTATATCATAGGGAGTGTGGCTGTAGTCAGAACTGGCGTGACATAGCTGACTATTTCAGACCAGGAGGAATCGCTTATTTGCCTTATCTTCAGCATTCATATAAAGAGGCCGTGGATCTTATTTTTGGTTGTGGAGGCGTTCCAGTTTTAGCGCATCCAGGACTATTACACAATCCAAAATTGATATTCGAGCTTTTGGCCTATCAGCCGATTGGGCTTGAAGTTTATTACGGTTACTGGGAACGTCAGGAAATACTGATCCCGTACTACGCGAGATTAGCTGAGGAATTAGCAATATTGGCGACAGGTGGCAGTGACTATCATGGCCCTTCTGGGCTCATTAAGCTTGGTCAGATGGAGGTACCCCTCAAAGGCGTGCTAAAGTTACAGACCTACTTATCGAAGACTTAGCTCAGCAGATCTCACTGACCATTAATTAACGTTAAGCTAGACAGAAAGGGTTGATTTGTTGGAGAAACGTATCGGGCTGACCTTTTTAGCTTTACTTGTAACAATATTACTGGGTACAGTAGGTATGATATTGACGGAGCATCTCAGTTTTGCTCAAGCCATTTATTTAACGGTGCAAACAATCACTACAGTGGGTTACGGGGATATTGAGGTTCACTCGAATGCCGGACATATAGTTCTAGTCATCTTAATGCTGGTCGGAGTTGGCGTAATGCTCTATTTTGCGGGTCTTATGATGGCCTTTTGGATTGAGGGTCAAATGGCCGGCGTGTATGGGAGAAGAAAAATGAAGAAGAAGATTGAACGACTTCAAGATCATATTATTGTCTGTGGAGCAGGGCGTGTAGGTAGGCAAGTCCTTTATCGCCTTCGTAAAGAGGGAGCCCTCTGTGTTGTGATTGAACAACAAGAAGATCTCGCTAATGAGTTAATCGATGAAGGGTTTATAGTGATTCAAAGTGATGCAACTCAAGATGAAACCCTGAAAAAGGCAGGCATCAATAAGGCCAAGGGACTGATCTCAGCTTTGCCTGAGGATGCTTTGAATGTTTTTGTCACCTTAACCGCCAAAGGACTAAATCCAGGAATTCAAGTGGTTTCTAGAATGGATAAATTAGAGTCAGAGAAAAAGTTATTGCGTGCTGGGGCAGATAAAGTGATTTCCCCAGCCATTTTAGGCGGGTGGAGAATGGCGATGTCTATTTTGAAACCTATCAGCGTGGAGTATATCGAGACGGTGATTCATGACCATAATATTACCATGGATGTGGAAGAACTTAGGATTAACCAAGACTCATGCTTAGTAGGGAAGACCTTGGCAAATAGCGGTATTAAACAGCAAACAGGGGCAATCGTTATTGCGATCTTGCGTAAAGACAAGGTGATTAGTAACCCTGATGCCGATGAAGTGATTTCTCAGGGTGATCTTTTAATTGTTTTTGGATTAAGAGAACAATTGCATCGTTTAGAAGAGGTTGCAGCAAACCTCATAAAATTAGAATCAGAGAATATACAAATTTCGTCAGACTAAAAAGATAAGCCTTGGGA
This sequence comes from Desulfosporosinus sp. UBA5188, assembly GCA_002413075.1. GTDB lineage: Bacteria > Bacillota > Desulfitobacteriia > Desulfitobacteriales > Desulfitobacteriaceae > Desulfosporosinus. The sequence continues at coordinate 2,274 of DHWG01000067.1, forward strand.
TAAAATACCCTCTAAGTGAAACAAAAACTTTTATTTGTGGAGGGAAATATATGCATAAATTACGTTCTGAAAAAGAAGTCCTTCGAGATATTAAGAATCTAATTCAGACACATTTCGGAGATAGTGGCCAAAGTATTCAAGTGGAGGTCATAGCGAATAAGGTAGCGCTTTGGGGGACGGTAGACAGTCTTGTAGAAAAGGATTTTTTCGGAAGTCGAGTTGGACGAATAGATGGGGTTAGAGAATTGGATAATTCTTTAACAGTGGCAAATGACGGGACGATCAAAGATAAAGACGTTGAGATAGGAATTGCTGAACGTTTTCAAGGATCGAATGATGAAGATATTGCGCATTTAGGTTGTCGTGTAAGCCGAGGAATTGCTACCCTCCTCGGACGTGTTGAAACCCAAAGCACGGCACGGTTGGCTAAACGCTTAGCCTCTCAGGTCCGTGGGGTTAAAGAAATACGAAGTGAGATCCTGTTCTCAGATAAGGAAATAGATGATGCGACTTTGGTTAATAGAGTGGAAAAGGCATTTGTCACCTCTCCGTGGGTCAATGCTCACGAAGTGACTACGGAGGCTCGAAATGGTGTGATTACACTCACTGGAATGGTGGACACTCAGGAAACTATGGAATGGGCTGTAGAAACAACTTATAAGGTTCCTGGAGTTAAAGCCGTAGTCAGCGAACTATTAGCTCGTCACCGCTCTCAATGCGATGATTTGCGGTTAACGGAACAGTTGGTCGCGAAACTTGGACAACATCGTTTAAATTCTGGACAAATACATGCTTTTGTGAAAGGTGGTATTGCCTTTCTAACAGGTGAGGTGTATTCCGAAGAAGATCGCCTATGCGCTGAGAAAATGATTCAGCATGTTCCGGAAATTCATAATGTAAATAATTCAATTATAGTGGCAGCCCATACTTCCAGAAAAGATTTTTAGTTATAAAACACAAAAACCTGCATTCGAATGCAGGTTTTTGTGTTTTATATTTATAGCATCGAAAAAAAATTTTGACATTGGCCTAGCTCATCTATCATAATGGATAAGAAGAGAGAGGTGGAAGGTGTGTCGAAAAGGGGAAAAGAACAAAATTTCTCTTGGCATAAATTAATTAGCGTATTTTTATTGCTGCTCGGCTTTACAGGGATATTGGGTTCTATAGGATTTTCTATTGGAAAACTGGTTTATAGCATGTTTACTGTTATGATGGGAGGTTTGGCCTTGGCTGGACCCATCTTATGTGTGATAGCAGCTGTCTTGCTGTGGATTTATTCCCCCCTATCAGGAAATTACGGAAAAATGCTGAACACTGATGAACTTCCTGATCATAGGCACAACTCAAACTCTAAACAGAACATTTTTTCTAAGGGTATTTCCCTTCCTCCAGCGAAACTTGTTAATTTAAAGGGATTTGATCGCTATTTTTCTTCACCTAATATGGTGGAAATTAAAGATTCGAATGTCCAAAAAGCGGAAGAGATGAAAGAAATGGGGCAGGATTTTCTTACCTATTTTGGGACGGGGGAGTCTTTGTACCCTAGAAAGCTCGGCAAAATGACGACTTTAAAAGGGCTTAGGGACTACATTGAGGAAGTTGACGAAGAGGAAAGAGTTGAACGAGCAATCCCTTGGACAGAGAATAATACGCCAACAGAGATCGTTGAAATATCCCCAGAGAAACCACCGTTATTTTCTTCCCCATTTTCCCCGTCTAAGTCACCGTTTAACTCCACTGAGGATCAAGAAGCATTCTTAGCTCAATTTAGAGATAATGCGTGTGACTTAGATAAGGAAGAACTTGTGTTCAGTGCGGCACTGAGAGAAGTCTCTAGCGTTAGCGATGTTTCAGAGAAGATTGCCCCGGTCATTGAGTCTTCAGTGTCAGAAGATAAACCGAAGACGGGAATTGAGGTGAAATCTGACATAAAGACTGAAGAAAAGTTCACGAATAATGTTGCGATTGTCAATGAATTGAGAGTTGCGTTCTTGGATTCAGCGTGTGCGTCTCCGGAAAGGCAAGTGATTGTAGGTCCCGAAGCTCCTGTGTTAACCTTAACCATGAAACCAAAGCCTGAGGTGCTTGTAGCACAGTTGGATAATGATCTTGTGCCTGAAAGGGGAGACTTATGGAAGCTCCCTGATTTTGATTTACTGGATCCAGTCGTAAAACGTGTGATTATACAGGATACGGAAACGTCGAAACAACTGGAAAAAGTACTGCTTGATTTTGGAGTTAAAGCCAAGGTTATTCGGGTAACAAGAGGACCGGTCATTACTCGCTATGAGTTAGCTCCTGCACCAGGCGTTAAAATCAGTAAGATTGTTAATTTAGCTGATGACATCGCCTTAGGGTTGGCGGCTAGGGATGTGCGTATTGAAGCTCCGATTCCTGGAAAAGCGGCTATTGGGATTGAGGTCCCCAATAAGCACGCACGCTCTGTCCCGCTTCGAGAAGTTCTGGAAACGTCTAGTTTTGGAGAGCACTCTTCTAAACTGAAAGTTGCGTTGGGAAAAGATATCGCGGATCAACCGATCATAGGAGATTTGATAAAAATGCCTCATCTCCTTGTAGCAGGGGCAACAGGCTCGGGTAAAAGTGTTTGCATTACGACGATTATTAATTCCATTCTTTATAATGCAACTCCCGATGAAGTAAAATTCTTGCTTGTGGATCCTAAAATGGTGGAGCTCAGTCAGTATAATGGCATACCACACCTTTTGGCGCCCGTCGTGGTCGACCCAAAGAAAGCAGCCAGTGCTTTAAAATGGATTGTCAAAGAAATGGAAAACCGATACGAGCTCTTTGCAGCCGCTGGGGTTCGGGATATCGAACGTTATAATAAAATGAAAGCGGGGGAAACGGTCAGTTGTAAACCGGCATTGCCCTTCATCGTCGTGATCATTGATGAGTTGGCCGATCTAATGATGGTTGCCGCTGGGGAAGTTGAAGAGGCCATCTGTCGCTTAGCACAAATGGCTCGAGCAGCTGGGATACATTTGGTGATTGCGACACAACGCCCCTCCGTGGATGTCATTACTGGCGTGATTAAGGCTAATATACCTAGCCGAATTTCCTTTGCTGTTTCGTCTCAGATCGACTCCCGTACCATTCTTGATGCAACTGGTGCAGAGAAACTTCTTGGGCGAGGAGACATGCTTTATTCCCCTCTGGGAGTGAATAAAGCGCTCCGTGTACAAGGCTGCTTGGTGACTGATGACGAAGTACAACGGGTCATTACTCACTGGAAAGAATTAGGCAGGCCAGAATATTTAGATCCAGCGCGCCTTTTCGCAGAAACAATGGTTAAAAATGAGGATAGCAACGGACCGGATGATGGATTATACATTGACGCAGGACAGCTTTTTATTAGGACAGGCATTGCTTCTGTATCCTTTCTGCAACGTAAATTGAAATTAGGGTATACTAGAGCAGCGCGATTAATGGATATGCTCCAAGAACAAGGCGTCGTTGGACCCTATGAAGGAAGTAAGCCGCGTCAGGTACTTTTAACTTTAGAAGAATTTAATGAACAATTTGGATAATTTCACGACAAAAACCCAAAAACCCAAAA
>DHWG01000067.1:5983-12402 GCA_002413075.1 Desulfosporosinus sp. UBA5188
CAAAAACCCAAAAACCCAAAACACCCTAACCAAGATGAATTGGCTAGGGTGTTTCTTTATGATGAATTGAAGTGGAGAGGAATGGGAATAATGCAATAATGACGGAAAAAAACAGATGGAGACGAAGAATGAAGTTATTCACACGATATATTAAAAAAGATAAACCATACAAAGATATTGTCTTAAACAGGGAAGATCTGCTGAGTCATGCAGAAGAGATTGCTCGCTTACATGCGCACCAGGAAACAAACCTGGCCAAACGAACTTTATTGCCTAGATTTAAGCAGAATATAAAGTTTGTAGAGCAGGCTTACCGGGAAATTGTGGATTATTCAACGAGGACACAGGATGTGTTACCAGCGACAGAATGGTTATTAGACAATTTCTATAGTTTAAGAGACTTAAGAGAGGAAATTCAACACAATCTCTCTACGAAATTTGAGCGTCAATTACCAAGAAATGCTAGTGGGGATTTTCAGGGATACCCACGAATTTATGGCTTATTAGTTGAACTTATCGAACATACGGATAGTCAATTGCAAAGTGACACACTTAAAGCGTTTATTAATGCTTATCAGGTCCAAGTGCCCTTGTCGAGTCGAGAATTATGGGCTATTCCCATGATGTTGAAAATTATTCTTATGGAAAATATTCGAAGGTTAACTGAACAAATTCTCTTCACCCAAGCGGAGAGAGAAGCCGCAGATCTATGGGTTTTGCCCTTATTGGAAGCTGAGTATGGACCAGAAGAATGGGTAGGAATACTTAAAAGACTGACAGCCCCAGAGGAATATTCGTCAGCCTATGCAGAACAAATGCTAAAACGTCTGAGGGATCTTGGTGTCGACTCCGCACCGCTGTTACATTGGGTTGATAGAGTCGTGGCTAAGCAAGACACTACGATTGAAGAGTTGGCAAAACTTGAGCGTCAACGACAGTCTATGTCCCAAGTTTCGATGGGTCATGCTATGTCTAGTATCCATTTTGTCACGGCTGAAGATTGGCCTCATTTGTTCGAAGAAGTTAGTTTGGTGGAACGTGAATTTAACAAGGATCCAGGTCGTGTTTATAGCGAAATGGATTTTAAATCACGAGATGTATATCGTCATCAGGTGGAAAAAATTGCACTTCGTTTTAAAGTTTCAGAATTGGTCGTGGCCAGAAAAGTGTTAGAAAGATCCGTCAAAGCACAAGGGCTAGGAAGACCAGTTGCTTCTCATGTGGGGTATGATTTGATTGGACCGGGCAGAGTAGAACTTGAATGGGAGTTAGAACAAGACTATAGAGCGTCCCGCAACCTAGCAAGTAAGATTCGTCTAGAAGTTAAGAAGAAGCCAGCGTTATATTATTTCGGTAGCTTACTAATTGGCGTTGTAACTCTCAGTGCCTGGGCGTTATCGTACACGCTTAAGGTAACCCCCCTCTCCCTGAACTATATTGCGATTGTTTTAGGACTTTTGCTTTGGGCAAGTAGTTTGATCATACCCTTGGTAAATAGGATTGCAACTCTATTTTTTCGTCCCGCTTTCTTGCCTAAACTAGAGCTGCGGGAAGGAATTCCTCAGGAACTCCGGACCATGGTGGCTGTGCCAACGCTTATAACGAATGTTGGTCGGGTTCAGGAACTGGTTGGCCAAATTGAAGTTTACTATCTTGCCAATAAAGATGAAAATTTGCATTTTGCCTTGCTAGGGGATTTCGCGGATGCCACGTCCGAGATCACTCAAGCGGATCATGAGATTATTGCGTCGGCGACTGACGCCATCAAAAACCTCAATAACAAGTATGGTCAAAGTAGGTTTTACTTCTTTCATCGTAAGAGGATTTTTAATAATTCTGAAGGCGTCTGGATGGGGTGGGAGAGAAAACGTGGCAAATTAATAGAATTCAATCGCCTTTTACGTCAAGATGGAGAAACAAGTTATACAGTGCAAATTGGAGAATTATCGATCCTGCCAACGTTTCGCTATGTCATTACGCTTGATGCGGACACTCTGTTACCCCATGGTACGGCTAGACAACTTATTGGAACTCTTGCCCATCCTTTGCATGCACCGCAATTGAGTGAGGACGGAAGTCGGGTGGTCCAAGGGTATGGAATACTTCAACCGCGTGTTGGAGTTTCAATTCAGTGCGCAGGGGCGTCTAAATTTGCCCGTATTTTTTCAGGGAGAGTTGGGGTTGATCCTTACACAGCCGCAGTATCGGATGTATATCAAGACTTATTTGGAGAAGGGATTTTTACAGGTAAGGGAATCTATGATATTACTATATTCCATCAGGTAACACATAAGGCGTTTCCGGAAAATACCATTCTTAGTCATGATTTAATAGAAGGGTTGTACGCAAGAGCCGGTCTTGTAACAGATATAGAGCTAATAGATGGTTATCCCGGCAACTACCTTGCATATATGCGTCGGATGCACCGTTGGGTGAGAGGAGATTGGCAACTTCTACCGTGGCTGTTCAAACCAATTCCGTTTGTTTCACGCTGGAAGATTTTCGATAATTTAAGGAGAAGTTTAGAAGCACCCGCCTTATTATTACTGCTCATCTTAGCCTTCACGGTCTTTTCTGGCGAGCCTTGGATTTGGGTAGGGTTAATTTCTTTAAGCTTAATTTGGCCCATGGTATTGACTATGATCAATATGGTCTTTGGCGGAGGAACAGAGAAGGTGAATTTGGTTCAAGATATGTTGACCATGTTTGTCCAGTTCTCCCTTCAGTTTTTGTTTCTTCCGTTTCAGGCGTATATTATGTTGGATGCGATCGTGCGAAGTGTTTATCGACAGTTTCTCTCACATAGATATCTGTTAGAATGGGAAACTGCAGCAGATACGGAGAAACGCTTTGATGCCAGTTATAAAACAATGGCGTGTACGATGTGGTCAGTTATTCTATTTGTCTTGGTTGCATTTCTAACCATTCGGTACGTTTTCCCAACGCATATAGGAAAATTCGTCCCCCTAGCGATAGCCTGGTTCGCCTCACCTTGGGTTGCGTATCGAGTCAGTCTTCCTCTCCAGTATAAAAGGGAGACCCTCTCATTGACAGAACAGCAGGCCGCGCGTCATTGGGCAAGAAAGATATGGGCATTTTTTGAAGAGTTTGTTTGCGAAGAGGATCACTGGCTTCCTCCTGATAATGTACAAATTGATCCCGCCAATGGTGTGGCCCATCGAACGTCCCCTACAAACATTGGACTGGCGTTACTAGCAAATTTAGCGGCAAGGGATTTTGGGTACCTTCCGTTATCAAAGATGCAAGATAGAATTAAGTGTACGCTCCAAATTCTAGAGGAACTCGATCATTGGAAGGGGCATCTTTACAATTGGTATGATACTCAGAGTCTTGCGCCCTTAGAGCCGCGCTACGTCTCAACCGTGGACAGTGGAAATTTTGTGCTCTATTTATTGACGCTAAAAGCTGGTCTTTCGGAGACCTTAAATAAATCTCTGATTGATGTGGCATTTGCGCGTGGTCTTAAGGATACTTATAACTTATTAATTGAGGTAGTTGGTGAGGATACCTATGATGAACTTACCAAATTTGGACAAGACCTAGATCAAATTCTAGCGTCAGATGAGGCATGGAAACTTGAGAACTGGCGTAATTTATTATCGCTATGGCCGGCACACTTTTCAGACCATGAATTGACCCAAGAGGGTGCTTATTGGGCAAGCCGTCTAGAAATGATGATTCTAACGTTCCATCAGGAGACGCAAGATCTTTATCCCTGGGCTATGGATCACGACCCCACTGAATCAGAGGCGCTCTTTAACACGCGAATTTTTAAGACTTCGAGTTTGTCTGAACTTTGTAAGTGCTATAGTGAAGGACTGGAGGAGGTTAGCTTTTCTCCCGAGATGAAGGCGTCAATTCAGGGAGCACTCCTAAAGGTTCAGGGTTATCAGCAGGTGTCGTTGGATCTCCAGCAACAACTTGAGACAATGTCAATGGCTACGAATTTTCAACCATTGTTTGATGAGACACGTCAACTCTTCTCAATCGGCTACCGTGTTGCAGAAAGCATGCTGGATAAGTCCTTTTATGACTTGCTGGCTTCAGAGGCTCGCCAGGCTAGCTTTATTGCCATCGCCAAAGGGGATGTACCACACAACCATTGGTTCAAGCTTGGACGGTCTTTGACCTTAGCGAAAGGAAAACGAACTCTAGTCTCTTGGAGTGGCACGATGTTCGAGTTTTTAATGCCACTGCTGGTCATGAATAATTATGAGGGAACCCTTCTCGATGAAACGTATCATTCTGTCGTGGAGGTGCAAAGGAAGTATGGCTTAGAAAACAATATGCCTTGGGGGGTGTCAGAGTCAGGGTTTTACGCTTTTGATCCGCAGATGAATTATCAATATAAAGCCATTGGAGTTCCAGGACTTGGTCTCAAACGGGGTTTGATTCAGGATCTCGTGATTGCACCCTATGCTAGTTTCTTGGCTATGATGGTTTCTCCCCATGAGGCCTTATCAAACATATCAGCTATGGAAAGAATGGGCTTTGGTGGACGGTATGGCTTATATGAAGCGGCGGACTTTACCCCTGAACGCAAACCAAGTCAGCGTCCATTTATGTTGATCCAGAGTTTTATGGCTCATCATCAGGGTATGAGTTTCTTAGCTCTTGACAATGTGTTACATGAAAATATTATGCCAAGGCGTTTCCACAGCGAAGCCTTGATTCAGGCCACAGAACTTCTACTTCAAATACGCTTACCTGATTCCAACGCTGCGATGCCTGAGCTAGTAGAGGAGCATATTGTCCCAGAACGACAGATGAAGGGACCTGATCTGGAAAAAAACCAGTTTTTTATTATAGAGACGGCAAAAACGCCTATTCCTGTCACGCACAGTATTTCTAATGGGCAATACTCAGTCATGCTGACGAATGCCGGGTCAGGATTCAGCCGTTTTCAAGAGATTAATCTCTCGCGTTGGCGTGAAGACGTGACCCAGGATGCCTGGGGAATTTACTTTTACATTCAAAACCTAAACTCCGGTGACGTATGGTCCGCAACGCACCACCCTTGTCGCGATTCTGGCGAGGATTATAAGGTGATCTATGCTCCCGATAAGGTGGAGTTCTCTCGAAAAGACGGTAATATCACCACGCGAACTGAAGTTGTTGTGTCCCCTGAGGACCAAGCTGAAATTCGCCGTATTTCTTTAACGAATCACAGTAAGTTCGACCGGACCGTAGAAGTTACTAGCTATTTTGAAGTGGTTTTGGCTAGATTAAGCGAGGATATCGCTCATCCAGCGTTTGGCAATCTCTTTATTCAGACCGAATTTGAGCATGAAACTTTGTTGGCATCTCGAAGACCACGTAGTGAAAAACAGACTCGCTTATGGCTTATGCACACCGTCGCGACGGAGGGAGAAAAGGTTGGTTCACTGCAATATGAGACAGACCGTGCACGTTTTATAGGACGGGGGAGAAGTCTTGCCAAGCCTCAAGCGTTAGATGCTAATCACCCCTTGTCTGATACCGTTGGAGCCGTTCTGGATCCAATGATGAGCTTGCGTCAACGGGTTAAGATTGCGCCTGGTCAAACGGCTCGGGTCTCTTTCTCTATTGGGTACGCGGAAAATCGTGAGTCAGTCATACGTATTGCCGAAAAATACAAAGACCCCCTTTCTGTTAATAGGGCTTTTGAACTGGCCTGGGCACATAGTAAAATGGAACTTCGACAGTTAAATTTGACAGCAGCACAGGCGAACGAGGGTTTAAGCCTTGGTGGTCATTTACTCTACCTTAGCCCCTGCCGAAGTGACGTTGCTGAATGTATTAAGAATAATCGAAAAGGCCAGTCTTCCTTATGGCCTTACGCCATTTCAGGGGATCTGCCCATTGTATTTGTTCGGGTAAAAAGTGTAGAAAATATGGATTTGGTGCGAACTCTTTTGAAAACCCATGAGTACTGGAGACTCAAAGGATTGTTTGCTGATCTTGTCATTCTTAATGAAGACGAGAGCGGTTATTATCAGGTCTTCCAGGATAACTTAAGGGATTTAATTTCCATGGGGCATGCCAGAGATCTAATAAATAAGTCAGGTGGAGTCTATCTACTGCAAAAAGATCATGTTCAGGAAGATGATATTAATCTTCTCTGTGCCGTGGCACGGGTTATCTTTAATGGAGAAGGGGGATCGTGTTCGATTCAAGTTCGTAAAAAAAAGAAGTTCATGACCGCAAAGATTGAGCTTGACAAGGTGGATACCCAAGAAAAGGACGAAGACCCATTGCTTCTAGTGCGTGAGTTTCACGATGAAACACTGGACCGTACGATGGGTCAGCTGCAGTTTGCAAATGGTTACGGTGGGTTTAGCGAAGATGGTCAAGAATATATTATCCACCTCCAGGAAGGGATGAACACGCCCTTGCCTTGGATTAATGTCATTGCCAAT
>DHWG01000067.1:12582-18214 GCA_002413075.1 Desulfosporosinus sp. UBA5188
CTTGGATTAATGTCATTGCCAATTCCAAGTTTGGTTTTCAGGTATCAGAAGTGGGTGCCGGTTATACTTGGTCCATTAATAGTAGAGAGTATAAGCTGACGCCTTGGTCTAATGATCCAATTCTAGATCCTCCTGGGGAAGCTCTTTACCTGCGAAATGAACAAAGCGGTGAATCTTGGTCTGTTACTGCGGGCCCTAAACGTGAAAAAGGTTTATATACCATCAGACATGGTCAAGGGTATTCTGTTTTCGAGCATTTCAGTCATGGTATCAAGCAGTCTTTGCGCCTCTTTGTTCCGCTGGATGAGTCAGTGAAGATTATTGAATTAACGCTTACCAACACGACAAATCATGATTTTCGCCTAAGTGCGGTCTATTATGCTGAGTGGGTAATGGGCGTGACTCGTCAGCTATCGGCTCCCTATCTGGTGACCGACTATGATGGAGATAAGGACATCTTCTATGTTCAAAACACGTTACAAGAAGAATTTGTAGGAAGGATAGGGTTTCTAACTTCTTTTGGAGCCCCTGTGTCTAGTTATACAGGGGATCGATCTGAATTTATCGGACGGAACGGGACTTTGGGAGATCCCCGAGGATTAAAGCTGGATCGTTTCACAGAAACAGTTGGGGCAGGTCTTGATCCTTGTTGTGCCCTGCAACTCCTAGTTTCCTTAGCTCCTGGAGAGTCTAAAACCCTTACTTTCTTACTGGGCGAAACAGAAAATCGTGCTGAGGTCGAAAAAGTGGTGGCTAATTATGGACAGCCCGAAAAGACCCTGAAGGCGTTTGAGGAAGTCAACCGGTATTGGGACGAGTTGCTGGGAAATATTCAAGTTGATACGCCAGACTCATCCATGAACTTACTGCTAAATCGTTGGCTACTCTATCAGACCGTCGTCTGTCGCATTTGGGCACGATCTGCGTTTTATCAGTCTGGGGGAGCTTATGGCTTTAGAGATCAACTTCAAGATGTCATGGCGCTTGTTTATACGACCCCCGAAGTTACCAGAAAACAACTCATTCTTCATTGCGGTCATCAGTTTGTAGAAGGGGATGTGCAGCATTGGTGGCATGCTGAAACGGGAAAAGGAATCCGAACAAAATTCTCTGATGATTTGTTATGGTTGCCTTTCGTAACGGCGTATTATATAGAACGTACCGGCGACACAGGTATTTTGGGGGAAACAAACACCTTTCTTGAAGATGAACTCCTGAAAGAAGATGAAGATGAACGCTACTCAATCCCGAAGATTTCTCAGGAGCAGGGGACCGTTTATGAGCATTGTATTCGGGCCATAGAGAGAGGGTTGCATTTTGGTGAACACGGGCTACCGTTGATTGGCTCAGGAGACTGGAACGATGGATTTAGTCGAATTGGCATCAAGGGAAAAGGAGAAAGTGTGTGGCTCGGGTGGTTTTTGTATCTAACGTTAACCCGCTTCTCTAGCCTTTGTGAGGGTCGCCAGGACTTTGAGAGGGGAACTCGGTATCGAAGTATAGCAAAGGAACTTCAACAAAATATGGAGTTACATGGTTGGGATGGCGGTTGGTACAGGCGTGCTTATTTTGATGATGGGACACCGTTAGGATCATCACAAAACAGGGAATGCCAAATTGATGCTCTTGCCCAGTCCTGGTCAGTACTTTCTGGAGCAGCGAAGCCAAGTCGGGCTAAAGACGCAATGTTGGCCCTGGAACACTACTTATGGCGCAAAGAAGACGGGGTTCTCCTTTTACTGACCCCACCCTTTGACAAGTCTCTGCCCGATCCCGGCTATATTAAAGGTTATGTTCCTGGGGTGAGGGAAAATGGTGGACAGTATACGCACGGAGCAACTTGGGCGATCTTGGCGTACACAAGTTTGGGGGAAGGAGACAAGGCTACGGAACTGTTTCAAATGTTAAGTCCCATACATCATGCTCGTACGGAACATGAGGTGAATCGTTACAAAGTTGAGCCCTATGTTGTTGCGGCGGATGTTTATGCCTCGCACCCACATGTAGGCAGGGGAGGATGGACGTGGTATACTGGAGCATCCGGATGGATGTATCAAGCTGGGTTAGAGGGAATCTTAGGCTTTAAACGGCAAGGCGATACATTGGTCTTGACCCCTTGCATTCCCAGTAGCTGGCCGGGGTATCGCATGACTTATCATTATAAAACGACGAAATATGAGATATTGGTTGAGAATCCAATGAGCAAAATGACAGGGTGTGCGAAGATCACTTTGGACGAAGACGTGCTGCTGGAACCGGCCATTTTGTTAAAAGATGATGGACAGGTCCATACGATTCGTTTTACAATGTGAACAACATAAAGAGAGACGAGGTAGCTCGTCTCTCTTTATGTTGAAGCTATCGAGAGGTGGATGACAACCATGGATTTTTATCGTGCTTTATCAGATTATTATGATGAAATATTTCCATTAAAGGGACCACAGAAAACCTTTCTACAAGATTATATAAGACGTGAATCGTTGACATCGGTCCTAGATATCGGATGTGGTACAGGGACTTTTGCCATAGAGACAAGCAACACTGGGGTACGAGTTCTGGGCGTGGATTTAAGTGAAGAGATGGTCGAAATTTCCAATAAGAAGGCCAAAAAAATAGGAAGTACCGCTTCGTTTTCCTTAGCGGATATGCGGGATCTCAGTCGTATCAACGAAGAATTTGATGGAGTCTTCTGCTTAGGAAATACGCTTGCTCACGTGTCCGGAGACATTGAACTAAAAGAGGTCTTGACCCAATTCGGGAAGAAAGGAACGCACCTCTTATTGCAAACTGTCAATTATGATCGGATTCTAGCGAAGCAAGTTAAAGAGTTACCCATGATTAAGACGGCACACTTAACCTTTTATCGGCACTACACTTTTAGGCCTGATGGATTATTAGATTTCAATATGAAAATTGAGTTTATGGATTCGAGAGAGGTCGTATCAGGGACTAACCTTCTGTACCCTATTAAAGTCGACCGTCTCAAAAAAACTTTATTGGAAACAGGTTGGGAAGTGTCTGGACAGTGGGGAAACTTTGACAAAGATGCGTGGACCGAAGAATCTCCAGCAACGGTTCTAGCTGCTAGGCGCATTCCTAGGTAAATGGTTATACTGACCTATGTTTCAGCTCGGGTATAGCCTTTTCGATTGAGGGAAATCAAAGCGGCTAAAATGGCGATGCTCATTGAGGCCAGCATGACGATATGGTAAGCACCTACAAAAGCATTGGCCTGCTGGACGACTGTTGGGGTATTTATTCCAGATAGAAGCACTGCTTCACGGTTTTCAAACAATGAAACTGAGAAAGCAATACCGATGACCATGCCGACATTACGGACGAGGGCGTTAATTCCACCAGCGACTCCCAGTTTTTTGGGAGGCACGGAACTCATGACACTGCTGTTATTGGGAGATTGGAACAGTCCAGCGCCTAAACCCATTAATAGAAGACCAGGAACAATTTCCCAGAACGATGAGGTAATTGTCAGAGCAGAGAGATAGAAAAAGGCAATGGCCGTAACGAACAGTCCACTGGTGGTTAAGGCAATCGGACCAATTCGGTCTGAAGCATATCCGCTGATTGGAGCAGCGATTGCCATCGCAAGGGGAAAAGCAGTCATTAGTAAGCCGACCTGGGCAGGACTATAATATAAAACATGTTGTAGATAGAAAGGCATGAGCATTACATTCGCAAACATAGCCACGAAGGAGAGAAGGCCAGTAATATTTCCTATGAAAAAAGGTCGGATACGAAACAGTGATAGATCAATCATAGGATTGGGTACTCGAAGCTCGGTATGGAAGAAAAAGGCCAAACTAAGCGTTCCTAGAAAAACACCACCCAGGATCTGGTAAGATCCCCAACCCCAAATCTGACCATTACTGATGGCAAACATAAGACTGATTATGCCTAAAGTAAAGAACAGAGCGCCTACAAAATCAAAGGTCTCTTGATCTTGCTGAGGTTTATCTTGGGGGAGAATGATTCGAACAGCAAGATAACCAAGAATTCCGATGGGCAGATTAATATAGAAAATAGAACGCCAGTTTAAGAATCCTACTAGAATTCCTCCGAGAGCAGGTCCCGTGAGGCTTCCAAGCGCAACAACGGTTCCGGTGAATCCTAGCGCTCGTCCTCGCTCTTTAGGAGGAAAGTTAGCAATAATAAGAGCTGCACTGTTTGCCATGAGCATTGAAGCCCCAATGGCTTGGAGGATACGCATTCCAATCAGAAACCAAATATCTCCTGCCAACCCGCACAAAACAGAACCAAGCGTAAAGACCAAAAATCCCAACGAGAAGACTCTCTTGCGCCCTAATAGATCGGCTAATCGACCAAAAACAGGCAGTAAACTTGAGATTGTTAATAAATATGCGGTAACGACCCATTGTAAGGTTGAAAGATCCGCCTGCAATTTTCCTGAAATGGTGGGCAGGGCCACATTAACAATACTGCTATCTAAGGTCGACATGAACGTACCGACGGAAACTGTTGCTAAAATAAACCAGCGATACCGCGGAGAGCGTTTTAGACGCGTTATTATATTATTACCGACTTGATTCACTGATTCCGTCTCCTTTCGTTAATAAAATTGCAGTATTTATTAAATAAACAAGACAAGCTGGCTTAAAGCCAGCTTTGTTGTTTAACAATTGAGTGTCGTCATACATAATTTAGGAAATACCGTTTAGTCGTTCGTAGAGTACTTCGCGCGCCCCTACTGTTAAAACTGTTATTAAATTTTCTGAGGCAAAGACAGTATAAATGACTCGATATTCCTTAGATCCACTACGGAAAGAAACTCGGTAGGTGTCGTAATAAGGCCCTTTTAGACGTTTAAATGCCATGGGATCTTGTTCCAAGCTCATGAAGACTGCTGGAATATCTCTAAGTTCCTCCTCCGGAAGGACGGCCAAATCATGGATACTACGGGTCGTTAGCATAACGTCGTATATCCCTTTGGAGGTCTTATCAATGCACTGGGAAGCTAAAGCTTGAGTTTCACACCACTTGATTGATTGACCGTTTTTGTGGGCTCTATGGGCTTCCTCTGTCAGGCGATCGAGTACTGTGCTTAGTCTTAATTTGCAGGCTAAAAGTTTGGTTTGTAGACATTCACCAGTACACCCATCAGCCAGTAAATCGGCGATGATCAAATCCTCAAAGAAATCTGAAAGTGGCCGAACAGAGCGTTCTGCTGTTCGGACAAATACTTTTCCATCAGGATCAACACATAAATCTAACGTATCTTCGGCAACCAGTCCAAATAGCTTGCGCAATTCTAGAGGTAAAACGACCTCGCCATTTGCGCCAACTTTTACCCGATATGTCTTCATAGTTACGCCCCCCTTAAAAATAGTTTGTGACAATAGACATTGTTAATAAGTTGCATGAACGTTTTCGTTATATATAGATTTTCGTCAAGACATTGAAATCTCCTGCTTAAGTTAACAAAATATTTAGATAATGATGCTTTAGATACATTGTATGTATAATATGGATTCTGATGTCAGAATAGACATAGGAAATAAATATAATAATTGGAATATATGGACATGTTGTATGTTTGTGTTGGGAATGTTATTCTTTCTTGCGGCTAATACTAGAATAGTCTCTCGGAGATTCATTA
>DHWG01000027.1 GCA_002413075.1 Desulfosporosinus sp. UBA5188
AGTCTATTCTAAGGTATAATAATCTACAAGATAAGATTAAGATAAAATTAAGAATATGCCTAGGCAAGTCCCTGTAACCGAAGGTGTTGCCTCAAGAAATTATTGCGTGATCTGAACATATATTGCCTGGTTAGAAGGAGGAAAAATAATTTGAAAAGGCAAATTACTCAAGCAAACTTATCCTTAGTCAGTAGTGAGCTAG
This sequence comes from Desulfosporosinus sp. UBA5188, assembly GCA_002413075.1. Taxonomy (GTDB): domain Bacteria; phylum Bacillota; class Desulfitobacteriia; order Desulfitobacteriales; family Desulfitobacteriaceae; genus Desulfosporosinus. The sequence continues at coordinate 203 of DHWG01000027.1, forward strand.
AACACTATGAAAGTAATGGGCTTATCACAGGGGAGCAAAAAAACGGTATCCTTCAGATCTATGAAATTAAGGGCGGTCTCAACTTTATTAGGGTTGTGGTGACCATCGGTGCACTTTTGGTGGGTCTTGGAATCTTGAGTTTTATCGCCAGCAACTGGGATGGGATCAGTCATCTCGTTAAGCTTCTAATTATCTTCGGAGTTTTCGGGGGTGTAAACCTTGCAGGGTACATGCTCTCTGAAAATAATCCCAAGACAGGCCGGAGTTTTATTTACCTAGGAACACTAGTCTACGGAGCAGGTATCTTTCTGATCGGACAGATGTATAACTTTGGAGGGGATTTTCCCACTGCGTTTCTTCTTTGGTCATTGGGGATCTTACCCGTGGCTTTCCTGCTCAAGGACAAATATCTAATGCTGTTTGCGAATATTTTGTTTGGGGTTTACCTTTACGGATCGTTTGATATGAATTTTCCTTATGCCGGATGGGTTGGGGTTCCCGTGGTGTATTTAGCGTTTAACTACTTCGAAAAATCAAGACTTCTATTGTTCTTCGCCAATCTTACGTCCTTAAGTTTCATCTTGCTAATTACGCTCAGATATGAGGTGAAAGGCTTATATGTTCTACTGCTGTTCTTCGCGATTGGACTTGTGATGTATGGATTAAAACATACCTTAGAGCACGATGTTTTCCAGATCCAAGGCAATATTTTGTTGGGGGTAACCGGTGTGATTCTGACGATTCCTGAATTATGGATAGTCGTCGTAAGTGCTCAGTCAACACGATTAATCAGTCTTCTCTTTGCCCTTGCCTTTGTTACCTTACTATTCGTCCTCATTAGGAAAGGAAGCCTTATTAGCCTACTTTTTGTATGTGTTACTATTTTCAGATATTATACGGATACTTTCGCTTTTTTACCGAAATCACTATTCTTTATTGTCGGAGGATTGTTATTATTGGGCTTTGGTTTCTACTTTGAACGAATGATGAAAACATCCAAAGGGGGGCCATTGGCGTGACTAAGCAAAAAACGTTCATCCTAGCGGTGGTGATTCCCTTACTAATACTCCTAGCGATGACCATTAAACCTCAAACAACGGTTCTATTCGGGCAAGAGATCGTCCTGGAAACGAAGGCTTTTGACCCTACGGATCTATTTAGAGGGGATTACGTCGCTATAAGTGTCGCTATTTCGGAGATACCAAAGTCTAAGGTGACGCTCCCCATTGATAAGGTTCTTAGCAAAAATCTCTATGTGAGTCTCAAACAAGAGGGAAAGTACTATGTTGTAGACCAAGTGAGTGAAATCAAACCAAAGCAAGGCGTCTATCTGAGAGGGAAGTTTCAAGAAATATACAATGAGTTTAATAATGCCGATCAATACAGAGTGGATTACAGCCTTGATAAATATTTTATTAAACAAGGAAGTGGGGGTACTTTGCAGCAGGATTCTTATAGGGGAAACCTTGTAGGAACTGTGAAGGTTCTTGGAGGATACGGAGTTGTGACGGGATTAACACGGCGTTAGTTGACACATACTACTTTCCTCAATAGAATAGCCATTGCTCTGAAATATGAGCAGAGGCTATTGTTATTGTGCTCATGATAAGGCGTAAGAACTATGGTTATATAATCACATAAAAAGAGAAAAACTTAGAGTATTAAATAATAATATATACTATATCGAGAGGCCGTGTGTTATATTAATGACTATAGTGATAGATGTGATCTATCACTAAATGATTTTTCAGTGTTGTGTGTTTTGGGAGGGAATTCGTTGTTAGTAACATATTTAGAACCCTTAGCAACTATCACCTTTAAAATTGGCGAGCCGTCGTTACTTGACCTGTTTAATATACGGGGAATACTTATGTTATCTAAAGGTAAGCCGATCACTTTGAATATCCAAGAACTCCTACAAAGACGTCAGATTTATATCTTAAAGTATGATTTGAACAAGCCCGAATCTCAAACATCTATAAGCACGCAGAAAGTTTCTGCTTCAGAATACCAATATGTGGTAGGCTATGTCCGAGAGGTCTTTGAGGATACGCGTATTATTAGCGTTGATTGGTTACCAAAGGCTTTTTCTGTCGTAGATAAGATAATCAACGAGTTAGAAGGAATTAGTAAAACTTATATAGATTTGAATGAATTTAGAAAATTTGATAATTACACTTACATACACTCTATTAATGTCGCGATCTTAGCGACCCTTATTGGATTGCAGATGGGCTTTAAAGAACAAAGACTCAGAAATTTAACTTTAGGGGCTTTGTTCCATGACATTGGCAAGAGTGGTATTCCCTCAGAAATCCTTAATAAACCCTCAAGTCTCACGTATTCTGAATTGGAGGTTATTAAACAACATCCGGTCCTTGGTGAAGAGATGATTAAAAAAACCGATACAACAGGTGAGGTTCTCTCGATTATTCGACATCATCATGAACGCTGGAACGGTAAGGGCTATCCAGATGGTTTACAGCAAACAGCCATCACACTCAATGCCCAGATCGTTGCTGTCGCCGATGTTTTTGATGCTCTTGTTGGGGACCGACCGTATCGAGAAGGGTTACCCCCCTATCATGCATTAGAAATCATTATTGCCGGATCAGGGCAAGAATTTAATGAAAAGGTTGTTGAAGCGTTTGTACAGTGTTTAGTACTCTATCCACAAGGCTCTATCGTTACTTTAAATACCGGAGAAGTTGGAACTGTCATCGGGGTTCCTAAGAATTTCCCGAGCCGTCCACTCCTAAAGCTCTTATTTGATGCGCAGGGTAATTACATACATGACCATCAGATTTGTGATTTATCACAACATTTAACGAAGTTTGTAAAGTCTGTAGACTTTAGGTCTGTCCCTTAGAAAACCCAAGATGCATGGTCATCTTGGGTTTTCTCGATGATAAAGAAATAACCCTCCCAGCACTTACTTAAGTCTGGGAAGGTTTTGCAATGAACGATTTATCAGAGCGCGGTCATATTAACGATACATTTCCGCTAGCAAGGCTTTGACGTCCTCGTTTTCTAGATATTCATCAAACGTCATCGTCCGATCAAGTAGACCTTTGGGTGTGATTTCAATGATGCGGTTCGCAATAGTTTGGACAAACTGGTGATCTTGGGAGACGAAGAGGACATTTCCATCAAGGTTGGTCAAGGAATTATTGATAGCCGTAATCGACTCCATATCCAAGTGATTGGTGGGTTCATCCAATATTTGTACGTTTGCGCCAGTGAGCATCATTCGGGAAAGCATGCAGCGTACTTTTTCTCCACCAGAAAGAACGCTGGCCTTTTTCAAGGATTCTTCTCCGGAGAAAAGCATTCTGCCCAAGAAACCTCGGACAAACGATTCATCAGGATCTTTAGAATATTGTCTCAGCCAATCGACTACGTTTAATTTAGTATCGAAATAGGAGGAGCTATCCAGTGGGAGATAGGCTTGTGTTGTTGTAATCCCCCAGGTGAATTCGCCTGCATCTGGAATGATTTCTCCCATTAAAACTTTGAACAAGGTTGTTTTAGCATTACCATCAGGACCTATGAAGGCAATCTTATCTCCTTTATTTACAAGAAACGAGATGTTGTCGAGTACTTTTACGCCATCCACTATGACGGTTAAGTCCTTGACTTCCAAGATGTTGTTACCGGCTTCTCTGTCCGGGATGAAAGCAATATAAGGGTATTTACGAGACGATGGCTTGATGTCATCTAAGGTCAACTTATCTAGCTGTTTCTTACGGGAGGTTGCCTGCTTGGCTTTAGAAGCATTGGAGCTAAACCTTTGAATAAACCGCTGAAGATCCTCGATCTTATCTTCTTTTTTCCTATTTGACTCTCTCATCAACCTTAGGGCCAATTGGCTCGATTCATACCAGAAATCATAGTTTCCAACGAATAGTTGAATCTTACCGAAATCGATGTCAGCGATGTGCGTACATACTTTGTTCAGAAAATGTCGGTCATGAGACACAACAATGACCGTGTTTTCATAATTGTACAGGAAATTTTCCAACCAGGCGATTGATTGCAAGTCCAAGTGGTTGGTCGGCTCATCGAGTAGTAGAATATTTGGGTTACCAAACAAGGCTTGAGCGAGGAGTACCCGAACTTTTTCATTCCCGCTAAGGGCTTTCATTTTACTGGTTTGAAGGTCCTTGCCAATCCCTAAGCCCATTAATAATTCAGAGGCTTCAGCCTCAGCTTGCCAGCCATTGAGTTCGGCAAAATCGCCTTCTAGTATAGCCGCATTGATACCGTCCTCTTCTGAAAAGTCCGGTTTTGCATAGAGCGCATCTTTCGCTTCCATGATTTCAAACAGTCTGGCGTGCCCCATCATGACGGTGTTCAACACTTCGGACTCTTCAAATTCAAAGTGATCTTGTCTTAAAACGCCAATTCGCTCGCCGGTCGTTATATTGACCTCGCCACTCGTAGAGTCTACGTCGCCAGATAGTATTTGTAAAAACGTCGATTTTCCGGCGCCATTTGCCCCAATTAGTCCGTAACAGTTTCCAGGAAGGAATTTAACATTAACATCTTCAAATAATGCTCTTTTACCAAATCTTAAGGTGATTCCACTGGTGCTAATCATTTTTAATCGTTCCTTTATTATATATATTTTTATCCTAAGAGTAACATCATATCACTTTACCGCGAGAAGATATAGATCATTGGATGCAAAAAATCATGAAGTGACATACCTTATGAGATATTTAGTGTACAGAATCGTTGCTTGATTCTTCTAAGATCGTTCTCAATATTAATAGACCCGACATAGTTTTAGGGAATCCTGCGCTGGGAGCAACCAAGAGAATGGCATGCTCAATTTCTTCCTTGGTACACCCGCTACTTAAGGCTTTTAAAATGTGCGTTCTTAAAGCGTGATTGTATTGGCACTCTGTAGACAGTGCTACTTTAATGAGCCAGCAGGTTTTTTGATCTAAAGGGCCACCTTCCTTATGGACTAATTGACCATATTTTTCGTAGGCCTTATAAATACTCTTGTGATGTTCCGTAAAATACTTTAAGTTCAGCTCGGTACTGTCTATATTGTCAAAATAATCATCCATGAAGTGTCTCCCTTATGCATTTTTAATTAGATTGTTTCCTAATAAAGTCATTTTTATTCTCTATAATTCCTCGACTTGACGCATTCTTGGAGTATAATTGTGAGAATGAAAAGGAAAATGAATGATAACCTATCAAGTCTATGAAAAGGGGAGATAGCATTGGTAAAAATGGAAATAGAATTAAACAAAGAGGTTAGAGCGGTTCTTGTTGAGAATTTAAAGCGATATTATTGGAACGATAGGAATGAAGAACTTAATAATTTAGGTGCTGAGCTACTCCTCGATTTTATTGTCAATGATATAGGGCCATATATTTATAATAAAGCCGTCGAAGATTCTTATGATTATATGAATGAAAGGACTGAGGATTTGCTAGGACTTCAGAAACGATTAAGGTAGGGGGGATTATCTTGACTCTGCTGAGTTCATTTCCAGCCATCATTGATGAACGATCACGTATTCTAATTCTTGGGTCCATGCCGGGGGTAGAATCCCTGAGGTTACAACAATACTATGGTCATCCCAGGAACCAATTTTGGAAGATCCTCTTTGAACTTTTTGAGGCACAAATCAGTCAGGATTACGAAGAAAAAGTCTCCTTTATTATGAGCAAAAAGATTGCTGTATGGGATGTCATTGGTCATTGCTATCGGGAAGGTAGTCTGGATGCCAATATTCGGGAAGAAAAAGTAAACAATTTCAGCGCTCTGTTTAAGGCATATCCTGAGATAGAAATAGTCTTGTTTAATGGTGGGAAAGCGTATGAAACCTATAAAAAATGGATTGGTTTCGGTATTTTGCCGAATTTGGTGTTCCATAAACTTACCTCTTCTAGCCCTGCCAATACTAAGAAATATGAAGAAAAGCTCAGAGAATGGAGCGTCATTGTAGATCTCTTAAAGAACTCGTAACGTTTAGCTAAAGCAAGAGTCTTTCACGCACCTGTGTGAAAGACTCTTGCTTTAGCTAAGCCCAACCACTCTAGAAAAGATCGCACCGATATTGAGCCCTCTTTTGTCATATCTTTACAAGATCTAAAGAGGGCTCCATAAGTTCTAGATAAGTCGGTCACCAATTGAACATCTCTTTAATTTAAACTATAAATATCAGATCGACTTGCAATTTTCATGAATGGAGAGTGAAAAATTCTCAAAAGTAGTTCACTATTTGAAAGTCTGTGGATCAACATTTTTAGGAGAAGAGGGTTAATGACTGTGAAACCGATTACTTATGTCAAACTGTTGTTGGATATCTTAATGGTCCTGGTTTTTGCGTTGCTCTTTAACACGAGGGTATTTTCGGGATTGGCGTTCTACGAAATCGCAGGATTAGCTTTGGGAGGCGTCTTCATAATACACCTCGCGTTGAATGGGAAATGGATTAAACAGTTAACGGTAAACCTAATGAATCCCAAAATATCTTCTATAACAAAAATGCGTTATGTAATCGATGTACTTCTGCTGTTGTCGATGGCTTTCATCGTGGTCAGTGGTGTCATGATTTCTAAGACCGTCTTGATCGGTGTGTTTAAAGCGAGTAATGATCATTTATTTAGAGAGCTTCATATAGTCGTATCCTATGTATCCCTTTTACTCATTGGAATTCATGTAGGACTCTGTTGGAGTTGGGTCATGAATCAATTCCAACGGATTTTCAGGAAAACTCAGAAAGGTAGTGCACTCGGTAAACTAGGTATTGCTGCCGTTGTCTTGACACTTGGTTTTGGAAGCTATACCGTTTATGCTCAAACTAAGCCTGCAAACATCTCTATTGTACAAAGTAATGGTAGCGAAAATCAAGTGTCCGGCGAACGAAGTGGTTTCACAGGAAGCCCACCCAATGGAGCATGGGCGGGAGGAAGACATGGCGAAGGAGGCGACAGGGGTGGTGGGGGAGCGAACGTTTTTAGCGTTTTGGTCACCCAACTTGGAATCATTTCAGCCTTTTCGGCGATGACCGTTTACGGGCTTAAGCGTCAAAGTAAGAATAATAGTGGTCCCAGTGCCGCTTAGAAAAAGGATTCCCAATTATTATTGGGAATCCTTTACGGCTTCGTGGCCCTCAAGCCAATCAACAAACTGTCTTGCAGTTCTGGCAGATCGACCGTTATAGGAAAGTGCCCATTGCAAGGCATCCAGGTGCAATCGTGCTGGGTCGATCTCCAAATGCCTATTCGCTACTATCCCATCAACGATTTCTAGATATTGGGTTTGATCAGGTGAGCAGAACACGACACTGATGCCAAATCGATCCGCGAGTGAAAGCTTTTCCTGCATGCTGTCCCCCGCATGTATTTCTTCATCGTGGTTGCCTGATTGCAAGCCTTCTCTTTCATTGAAATATTCCTTGACCAGATGTTTTCGGTTGGAGGTGGCATAGATGACGATATTGGATGTTTTACATTCAACACCACCGTCCAGCACAGCTTTCAGGGACGTGAAATTTTCTTCATTGTCCCCAAAGACCAGATCATCAACGAACAGTATAAACTTCTGATTTCTATGTTTCAAATGCCTAATAATCAGGGGAAAATCGGCAAGATAGGCCTTGGGAACTTCTAGCATCCGCAGTCCTAGGCTATGATATTCGTTCAGTATCGCCTTGACCGTTGATGATTTTCCCGTTCCCCTGTCTCCGTAAAGAAGGACATTGTTGGAGGGACAGCCCTCCATAAACTGCAACGTGTTTTCAATCACTTTTGAACGTATGTTTTGATAATCCACCAGTTCATTTAAAGTGATCGCGTCCGGACAGTCTATCCCTTTGAGGGTGCCCTGGCCATCCGTTTTCTCCCAAACAAAGGCAATATAGCGTGCATAGATACCGCTACCATAGGCAAGGTGAAATTCTCTAAGATCCTCTAGACACTCTTCCCAATGCTGGCAGGATGTCAATCGAAGCTTTATTCGCTGTATATGATCAAGGGCAGAAGTTGGCTCGCTTTTCAAGACCCAAGCAGGCAGACCTTCTATAATAAGATTATCCCCTTTGCCTTCAAACAACTTGCTGATCTCAGCTTTGAGCATAGACGGATCAAGCTTTGCAACGAGTTGAAGACCTCTCAAGTCATTGGAGACTGCTTGAGCCAGAACATGCTCAGAGTCATTGTTCTGCACAGCGTGTAGCATGAGTGAAAATGGATTTTCATCAAACACGATTTTGTCTACGATATAGTCATTTAAGGAGAAGGTCGTACTTCTGGCAAGCTGAAAGTAAAAGTCATTGTATAGATTGACGACTTTCCGAAGAGTCGTGTCTCCTTTCAGTGCTTTCAAATTGCTCAGTACCTTATCCTTTAATAGGCCCCTGTAAATAGAAAGAGAATCTAGGGCCAGTAAAGTGGTCGTTAATTTGTTCAGTTTCATATAAATTCCTCCAATAGCTAAGTATAACATTCATAAAATCATTCGCAAAGTGTGAGCAAGAGAAGGCTTTTGGCAATGCCAGGAAGAATAAGATATAGTAGGACTGGAAATATTTAGTTTAAATATAAAAGGATTTGGTGGGGGGATGACCAGTTGAAAGGGTCAAAAGAACAGTATGAAAAACGGAAGGCTTATTACGCGCGACGCTTAGAAAAGCTGAACCACACGATTAATCAATTAAGTAATGTAAGACTCGCTCTGGTCCTTGCAGGTTGTGCTTTGGGAATTTTTCTTTATATGACTCAGAGCTCTTCTGTGGGCCTTAGTATTCTTCTCCTTACAGTGGCTTCATTTGTTGTACTCGTCTTCTGGCATCAAAAATTAAGAGCTAAGCAGAACTATATTCAGGGCCTTTATGAAATCTATGACCAAGACTTGAAACGTCTGGACGGAGATTGGAAAGCTTTCCCGGATACGGGAGAAGATTTTAAAGACCCTGCTCACCCGTACTCAGAAGATCTTGACCTTTTTGGTTCCAGTTCACTGTTTCAGTGGATTAATACGGCAAGGACCTATAGGGGAAGGGCAAAGCTGAAAGAGTGTTTGACGGAGTCTCCAGTCGAGGGCGCTACCCTTTTGAAAAGACAAGAAGCCATCAAAGAGTTGGCCGTAAATCTTGCTTGGAGACGTCGGTTTATGGCGGAGGCTGGGAAAACGAAGGGTTCGTTCAATTCCCCGACCCGCATTATAGAATGGGCGAAGACGTACGACCCTTCTTATCTGAGAGCTAGAAATGTCATTCTAGCCAGAGCGCTGCCCATAATTACTCTTACATTTTTACTTCTGTATTTTTTGACGGACAAAGTCTCTTATTGGTTTCCGTTCGTGGGTTTTCTGGTTCAGACGATTATCCTATTCGTGGGAAAGCAAAGAGGCAAAGCGCTTGAAGCGGTTTATGCCTATAAGGATAGTGTTAAAATTTATGAGAAGATGTTGGAAAGGTTTGAAAAGCGGACCTTCAAATCGGATTACCTGCAAGATCTGAAGAAAATGTTATATGACCGGGATGGTAAGGCAGCCTTCCAACAAATAAGAAAACTATCCGGTTTGGCTGAGCTCATCTCCAATCGGGGCAATTCTATGTTTTTAGTCATTAACATTTTTACTCTTTGGGATATCCAGTGCATGATTGGCTTGGAATCATGGAAAGAGAAGTCGGGCAGTTCTCTGGGACGTTGGGTGGATACAATCGCTGAACTGGAGGGGTTAGCCAGCCTGGCAATTATTCACTTTGATCACCAAGAGTGGGCATTCCCGGAATTTGTCTCTGAAGATACAGGGTTAGTCGCCTCCAATATGGGTCATCCGCTTTTGGCGAATTCAACGAGTAACGATTTATCCATTGAAAAGCACTCCGGCATCTTATTAATTACAGGTTCAAACATGTCAGGTAAGAGTACTCTACTACGCACGGCAGGAATTAATCTTGTATTGGCTTATGCTGGGGCCCCAGTGTGTGCAAGGAGTTTCAGGTGTTCGAGGATGCAAATATATAGCTGTATGCGTGTTAGTGATAATCTTGGGGAAAATATATCATCCTTCTACGCAGAATTATTGCGTATTAAACAGATTGTCTTGGCAACAAAAACGCAAAGACATATATTCTTCCTCTTAGATGAAATATTCAAGGGTACAAATTCACAAGATCGGCATGCTGGAGCAAAAGTGTTGATCCGACAATTGGGCAAGGCAGGGGCGATGGGAATGGTCTCAACGCATGATTTGGAACTTGGAGATCTAGAACGTGAAAGTCAGCGGAGAATCAGAAACTATCATTTTAGAGAGTTTTATAAAAACGATGAAATCCATTTTGACTACAAACTTCGACCAGGGATCTCAACGACGCGCAATGCTATGTATCTCATAAAAATGGCCGGTATTGATGTGGACGAAACGTTGTAAATCTGCGTGAATAGGGTGTAATTTTATAGTCTGGGCTGCTTGAATCAGTGATCAGTTTATCGTATAATTAGAGATAAGTAGTATGTATTTGAATCTGATATTTGGGTCAAAGGGGGTAAAATAGTGAGCGAAATGAAACAAATCCTAGATCGACTGACAGAAATAGGATTTGACATAAAGGATATAAAGACAGACGTGGCAGAACTAAAGACAGATGTAGCAGGGCTTAAGACAAGCGTTGGAAACTTGGAGAGCTCCGTGGAACAAATTAAAACACGGCAAGAAATTATTATTGAACAAACGGCAGGGTTACTAGAGTTCAGAACAGAAACTAAGGCCATCTTGCTAGAAATCCAAGATAGCCAACTAGCGACGTCAGATATTTTGGGAGAACACGAAATTAGCATCCGGGGTCTACGTCAAAGATTAGTATAGCTTTATATATTACCGTTTAGTTTTTTGCTCTCTCCATAGCTTGTGGGGAGGGCGTTTTCTATGAAGATTTCGTTCAGTGTGAGAGGGTGAGTCGATGATTATTGTTAGTGCGTGTTTGCTAGGGCTCAATGCGAAATATGACGGCAAATCTAATGCCCATGCTTTGATTCAGAAATATAGTTCTGTCGGGAGGTTTATCCCGGTTTGCCCAGAACAACTGGGTGGTTTGCCAACTCCGCGAGCTCCTGTTGAAATTATCGGAGGAACTGGACAACAGGTACTTCTTGGACGGTGTGTCGCTCAGGGGCTACAGGGAGAAGTCGTGACGCCTCAATTGATTCAAGGTGCAACAGAGGTTATGAAAATGGTGAAGATGTTTAAGATCACTGCGGCAATTCTTAAGGAACGAAGCCCTTCCTGCGGAGTACATCATATTTATGATGGGAGTTTCACACATAAGCTAGTGCCAGGGCAAGGCGTGACTGCGGCATTATTAAAAGAGTCTAATATCCCTATTTACTCGGAAGAAGGATTGACGGAAGAGCAATTAGTGGGGTTGTTAGGCGAAGACGTGAACGCTAAGTTTACAAAATGATTGCATGACTAGTTCATTTTCAGTTCATAAAGCACTGGTATTATAGATACATTAGGAAGGACATAAAACAGACTGACGAGAAACAGTAAGACAGATTAAATAGGGAGCATTCCTGTAATGAA
>DHWG01000055.1 GCA_002413075.1 Desulfosporosinus sp. UBA5188
GGCGAATGCCGAGAGGCTATTTAGCAAAGAAGGAGGAAATGTAGGAACTGAGTCAATGAAAGATATAGGTCTTATATTTAAAATGAAAGGGGTCGATGATTATTATGAATCTCCAAATGATTAAACGGATCAGTTTATTAATAGCCTACGTATTGGCTATCTATATCGTCTTCCCCAACGATGCTTATGGCATGCACATTATGGAGGGATTCTTGCCTTTCAACTGGGCCGCCTTCTGGTGGCTCGCTATGATTCCGTTTGTTATTGCCGGGGTACGATCCATTAAGAAAACAGTGGCTCTCCACCCTAGTCTAAAAATGTTGCTTGGTATGGCCGGAGCCTTTGCTTTTGTTTTATCATCTCTTAAAATTCCGTCCGTAACAGGTAGCTGTTCGCACCCCACAGGCGTAGGTCTAGGTACCATTCTGTTCGGACCGACAGCGATGACCGTCTTGGGAATGATTGTCTTAATCTTTCAGGCACTTCTAATCGCTCATGGAGGAATAACGACCCTAGGGGCAAACACGTTTTCTATGGGAATTGTGGGTCCTTTTGTATCCTACGGTATATATAAAGGTGCCAAGAAACTGGGGGCTCCCCTATGGCTATCTGTATTCTTGTCAGCTACAATAGGCGATTTAATGACTTATATCACAACCTCCTTCCAATTGGGGCTAGCGTTTCCTGCGGCTTCAGGCGGCGTAATGGCTTCTGCTCTAAAATTCATGGGCATCTTTGCTTTCACTCAGCTGCCCTTAGCGGTTAGCGAAGGTATCCTCACCGTTATGGTCATTAATATCTTTAGTGCTTACAATAAAAAAGAGTTGGGAATTTTAGGCGTTTTTACTGGAAAAGAGTTACCTACCAATAAAAAGGGGGTGAAATTATGAAACCGATTGTCAAGAATGGTCTATTACTTGTAGTTGTTGTTGCACTGGCCTTTGGTCCCCTTTTTCTGAAACGCAATGCTGAATTCGCCGGAGCTGATGTTCAAGCAGGAGAAGCGATCAACGCGGTCGCTCCCAATTATAAGCCTTGGTTTAAACCCTTGTATAAACCAGCGAGCGGAGAAGTCGAAACGTTCTTGTTTGCCTTGCAGGCCGCGCTAGGAAGTGGTTTCTTTTTTTACTACTTAGGCCGATCAAAGGAACGATACGAGGCCAGTAAGAGAGAGATCAAACATGATTGACATAGATAGTTACGCCTATAGCAATAATCTAAAAACAGTTCACCCGGCGGAAAAGTCTCTTTTTGCGCTGATTTCCATGGTAGCGTGTCTAACCGCTACCACGGTCATCACCCCTCTGATCGTCTTAGCTTTAATGGCGGGGGGGATAGTCCTCAAAGCAGGCATACCCGCCCGAATTTTCGTCAGACTAATGATTGTTCCACTTTCGTTTCTCCTGATCGGCGTTTTAACGATCGCTTTTTCAGTCTCGACCAATCCTTCGGGATTTTGGCTAGCCCAAACCATGTATGGTGTAACCATAGGAATACACTACCCAGATCTGATCACAGCAGTTCATCTCTTTCTTAGATCGTTGGGAGCAGTTTCTTGTCTTTACTTTCTGGCCCTAACCACTCCCATGACGGAGCTCATTACCGTACTGAATAAACTGAGAGTTCCTGTGATTATCACCGAATTGATGGTGCTTATTTATCGCTTTATTTTTGTCTTTATGGAAACAGCCACCACGATTCGTCGTGCTCAGCTTTCTCGTTCAGGCTATATCTCGATGAAACGTTCTTTTCATTCGTTGAGTTTGCTCTTCTCAGCACTGTTAGGGAAAGTTTTTGTGAAGTCCCAAGAACTTTACGATTCCATGGCAGCGCGGTGTTACTCTGGAGAAATTAAGGTGCTTACCAAGAAACATCCTGTTAGCCCCGGAAATTATCTTATTATCATTGGATTGGAGATCCCCTTAATCTTACTAAATTTACTTTGGAGGTAATACGTTTGTCAGAAATCATACTTGAAGCTGTTGATTTGGAGTATTCTTATCCAGATGGCACAAAGGCATTGAGCAATGTGAATTTGAAAGTTCAAAAGGGAGAAAAACTAGCAATTTTGGGATCTAACGGAGCAGGTAAATCAACTCTATTTATGCAATTTAACGGAATTTATAGGCCTAACTCAGGTTCTATAAAGTACCAGGGACAAGATATCTCCTATAAGAACAGGGCTCTGATCGAATTACGTAAGCAAGTAGGGGTCGTCTTTCAAGATCCAGATAGTCAATTGTTTTCCTCTAGTGTGTATCAGGATATCTCGTTTGGCCCTCTCAATCTGGGACTTTCGGAAGAAGAAGTGAGAGAGAGAGTTAAACAAGCCCTGATAGATACGGAAACCACGGACCTTGAAGACAAGCCAACACATTTGTTAAGTTACGGTCAGAAAAAACGGGTTTCTATCGCGGGAGTTCTGGCGATGGAACCAGAAGTGATTATTTTTGATGAACCAACGGCCGGGCTCGATCCTCGTCACGCCCAGGAGTTCATGCAACTTCTTGAAGATTTCAGCCTTGAGGGTAAAACGATTATCCTATCAACTCATGACGTGGATTTGGCTTATTCCTGGTCAGATCGGTTAGCCATTATGTCGAGTGGAGAGATCATTGCACACGGAGAGCCTCGTGAACTATTTCTTCGACCTGAACTTATCGAACGTGCTGATTTGGCCCTTCCTTGGCTGTTAGAAATGTATTGTGGGTTGGTGGAAAAAGGATGGTTACCTCCCTCTACCCCTTTACCTAAAACCAGGGACGATTTGTTGAGAAGCATTCCGACAAAGACCGATACAACAGGTTAAAACTTGACAAGGGGAACTGAAAATGAAGAACAGAACTATTGGCCCAATGCTGAAAGCTATACTTGCTGCTGCTTTGTTTGGAGCAAGTGCCCCTATTTCAAAACTACTTTTGGGTGAAATTTCCCCAACTCTAATGGCATCATTTCTATATCTTGGCAGTGGTATCGGGCTTTACTTACAGAGATACTTCCGAAGTTCAGACAAACGTTTCAACGATGAGGCAAGACTTACCAAAAATGATTGGCCTTGGCTAATAGCTGCCGTAAGTGTAGGAGGGATTGCCGCCCCCATTGTGCTGATGTTTAGCCTGAAAAACACACCAGCCTCTACGGCTTCCCTTTTGCTGAATTTCGAAGGTGTGGCAACGACCGTAATTGCGGTCCTTGCCTTTAAAGAGGCTGTTGGGAAACGTATATGGATGGCAGTACTATTGATTACAACGGCAAGTATTTTGCTCTCATGGGATTCATCGGGGCAGTGGGGTTTTTCATTCGGCGCCATTGGCGTACTTAGTGCTTGTATTCTATGGGGGATAGACAATAATTTCACACGAAATATTTCGTCCAAAGACCCTCTCTCGATTGTAATAATAAAGGGATTAAGTGCCGGTACTTTCTCTTTAATTCTATCCGTTATTTTGGGTTTCCCATTACCTTCATTCAAATCTATTCTTCTGGCAATGGTCTTAGGTTATTTCAGTTACGGGCTAAGTATCGTACTATTTATTCGAGCCATGAGAGAACTAGGGTCTGCTAGAACAAGTGCTTTGTTCGGAACGGCTCCTTTTGTTGGAGTCGTATTATCTTTGCTCTTGTTCAGAGAAAACCAAGGCATATTGTTTTTATTTTCGCTTCCTATCATGATTATTGGGGCAGTCTTTCTGCTCAAGGAAGACCATGAACATTTACATAAACACGAAACAACAGAACACGAGCACAGACATAACCATAACGACTCACACCATACACACGGCCATTCTGATAATGGAATACCGAAAAACGGTTATCATTCCCATGTTCATGAACACGAATATATAATTCATGACCACCAACATACACCTGACATATACCATAGACATGCCCATTAATAATAAACAAAGTTGTCATAGTTCTCATAAACATTAAGATTGTATATTTGAGTTACACTAGTTGTTATAACGGCTATGGAGGTTAAGAATAATGATCATGCTTTTGGGAGAAACGGCGGCAGCACGTGAGATCAGTGAATGTCTTAAAGACAGGGGGATTGAGTTTAAACGAATACAAACCTGGACGGAAAAGGCCTTTTTGAAGGTTCCTACTTTAATCGTTGATGCCAGCCCTCCTTCCAGTAGTATAAAGTTTGCCCCGTTACGACAATGGTGTGAACAACGATGCATTCCTTATCTTAGGTTAGAAAGACCGGAGACTGTCATTCCAGATAGTTTATTAATATATCCTGCTTGTACTTGGGAGGAAGCTTTGCTCCTGCTAGAACAGCGAGTCAGTGCAATGCATGAAGCGAAAGGATGTATAGTAACAATTTTCGTGACGACGGGCAGCTACCAGTTGGAAAGCATCGTGAAAGCCGCCTTTGCTCGCTATGCTCGTTTAGTTGTTAGGGTTCTTCCGGAAGGACGCCTAGTTCAAAAATGTAAAGATATAGGCATTTCGCCTAGAAATATTGTAGCAATGCAAGGGCAATTTTCTAAAGAGATCAACAAAGCACTATTTAAATTCTATGGAGCAGATATTCTATTAACCAGAGATAGTGGGTCTGCCGGTGGGACAGATACGAAAATCTCAGCAGCCTTAGAATTGGGGATTGAGACAGTCCTTGTGAAAAGAACCAAGATGAAGGCTGGTTTGACTGTGAATAATGTCCAGGAATTACTGGATTGGATAGATGATAACCTTTAACAAGGAGCGGAGAAAAAGCATGCAACAAGGTCTGATCCATATTTATACTGGTACAGGGAAAGGGAAGACGACAGCAGCAATCGGGTTGGGTATTAGGGCGTATGGACAGGGACTTAAGGTCCTCATGGAGTTGGCTGATTATGTCTCGGAAATAACTGCCCGGAAACATCCCGTAAGAGATAGATCCTAGTAGGGGGGAGCTATCTCTTACCATAATTTTCAATGACACTTATAGGACCAAATCACTTCGCAGAATTCCGTAAGCTAATGTTAAAAAAATCCAATAGACATAATGCGTTATTGATGCTATTATATGGTTAATAGATAAGCGATATTGATTATCAATTGCAATTATTTGAGATAAGGAGTGAGGAGAAATGCCCTTAACAATGCTGTCGTCAGGTAGAGATGCAAGAATTATCGCCTGTAATACTGAGGGCCCAACTAAAAAGTTTCTAGAAGCGCTTGGTATAATCCCGGGTGTAACCATATCGGTCATATCGAGAATTAAGGGGAATCTAATTGTTAGTGTAAAAGGGACAAGATTGGCTTTGAACAAAGGAATTGCCAATAAGCTTTTAGTACAGTGTGCTTAATATTGTGAGAACTATAAAAATTAAAAAGAGCTTTTTTTTTAAGCCAACTTGATAATGGTTATCAAGATCAAAGCATAAAACTAAGGGAGGGTTATTGATGGAAGTT
>DHWG01000098.1:0-3008 GCA_002413075.1 Desulfosporosinus sp. UBA5188
AAAAGAGTACTGTAAAGTCATTGCTTAATATATAATAAAGAATATTTATTCTGTGAAAGTTAGGGACATATCATGAAGAATGACAAAAACATAGGGTTGCAATTATTATTTAAAATGCCTTCGTTATTATTTGGCTTCTTTCTCTTTGCGGTGGCAATACTCTTAGCCCTTTATTCGAAGCTTGGAATGAGTCCGTGGGATGTATTTCATATGGGTGTTGTTAATCATTCCTTTCTTTCTTTAGGACAAACGTCACAGCTTGTGGGCCTTATTCTAATACTATTATCAATTTTTCTCGGTGTAATTCCTGGAATCGGAAGCCTATTTAATATGATTTTCATTGGTCTTTTCATCGATTTAATAAATAATACTGGAATTTTAACAACACCAGGAAGCCTATTTGGCCAAATACTCATGCTCATAGCAGCTATTTTAATTATGGGAATGGCTACATATTTCTATTTGCGCGTTGAACTTGGAGCTGGTCCTAGAGATGGTTTAATGGAAGGACTTGTTATAAAATTAAACAAACCAGTTTGGCTTATAAGAGGATCTATAGAAATGACGGCTTTGATCTTAGGATTCTTTTTGGGAGGGCCAGTTGGCGTCGGAACGCTTCTATTGGCAGTGGCCATTGGACCTTCAGTAGGATTCGCTTTTAAGGTAGGGAAATATGATTCTAAAAAAGCTCAACATATGAATTTGATAGAATTATATTTGAACATTAAAGGCATAAATAAAGTCACTGAACAGTCCCAGAATGGGAAAATCTTAGCGACTTCAAAGAACATGAAGAGTTGACTTAGTATTAATTTTGTTGAATGGAGGAAGACCATGAATTTTGTGGGTAATATTATTTGGCTATTACTTGGTGGTATCATTGCTTCAATTGCATGGTTTATCGTGGGCCTAATTTTATGTGTAACAGTGATTGGTATTCCTTTTGGTGTTCAATGTTTTAAGATTTCAGGATTTGTCTTGTGGCCGTTTGGTAAGGAAATAGAACTTGGTCATTTTGGGGCAGGAGGGTTGCTCTTGAATATTATCTGGCTCATCCTTTTTGGATGGGAGTTTGCTATAGCTCATTTCATGATAGGGCTAATTTTCTGCATAACAGTCGTGGGGATACCCTTTGGACTTCAGCATTTTAAATTTGCCCAACTTGGGCTCATGCCATTTGGGGCCGAGATACGCTAAACGTAAGGCACGTCACGCCTGTTTATACACTGAGTTTGTCGACTATGTTAAGTTAACTTTAGAAGGCATGGAAAGAAGGTTTAGACACAAATGACAGCTTAGGAGGTATTTGATATTGGGCATAGACCTATACTTATTATCACAGAGATTGACACAATTGACGTTTGGTCTTATTGCGATATATTTTCACCCCTATTTTTAATTAAATATATATCTAAATCTAAAAAAATTGGAAGAGTTAAGAAGATTATCTTGTCCTTTTTAATAGTCATCGTTTTCCTTTTGGTTACAAACAAATTACTAAGCTTTATTGGAAATGAAATTAATAATAGCATGATTAACGACCCAGCTAATCGTTGAAGCCTGCTCATTCGCGCTAAGGTAATCACATTGTCTGAACAGTCAGGAAAAAAGCCTTTACTAATAAACATGAGAGGGATAAGATTAATTGTAAGTCTGTCCTAAACTCAATCTGCAAATCTTAAATAATCCTCAGGGTACTAATCCCTAACAAAATTAGGAGTGATATCATCCTATGAACCATGAACGAACATGTAAAATTAAAATCGTGGAAAATGGGCCTTACATAGTCACAGGCAGTGTCCCTTTGTATGAGAAGAACATAGTTTCTAAAGGCAAAATAACTGAATTAGAAGATGGACGTGAATTGCACCAAGCTGAAAAATATGCACTATGTCGTTGTGGTAAATCAGAAAATGCACCCTTTTGTGACGGGGCTCATATAAAGGTGGGTTTTAATGGCGTTGAGAAGGCCTCAAGAGAGAAGTTTGAAGACAGGGCTGTACGCATTGAAGGACCGAATCTTGACCTGCTAGATGATCATCGATGTGCCTATGCCCGTCTCTGTCAT
Organism: Desulfosporosinus sp. UBA5188; assembly: GCA_002413075.1. Taxonomy (GTDB): domain Bacteria; phylum Bacillota; class Desulfitobacteriia; order Desulfitobacteriales; family Desulfitobacteriaceae; genus Desulfosporosinus. The sequence goes on from DHWG01000098.1 coordinate 2,069, forward strand.
AAGAAAGACGGAAAAGCATGGAGGCTTACTAAAAAATCTGATAATCCTGAATTCAGGGAAGAGGCCATTATCGCAGCTTCTGAGTGTCCAGCGGGAAGGATCGTTGCCTATGATAAAACGGGAAAAGCAATTGAAACTGAATATGAACCTTCCATTGAAATACTTCAAGATCCTGAACAACAAGCCAATGCCTCACTTTCTGTAAAAGGTAATATTCCGATTGAATCTGCAGAGGGCTTTATTTATGAAATAAGAAATAGAGTCACGCTCTGTCGTTGTGGCAAATCAAAAATTAAACCATTTTGTGACGCAAGCCATATTGACGCCGATCGGCTCAAAGCTGCCGGATTCGATGTCTGAGTATGCGCGAATACTTAGGACTTGGCCATTTTTTGTAATGCGCTTGGATTTTGGTTTGACAATTGGGCTGTTTGGATATATTACAATAGCAGTGAGAGGCTTCTTAAAGAAATACTGTCAATAACTTATAAGAAGTTATCCATTTTCTGTAGAACGAAAGGTGAGCTTTAACTAGCTCACTTTCGTTCTGCCGTTCAAGGTAGGTCACCTAACTGGAGGATGAACGTTATGCATTTTTACGTAACTAGTGGTAGTTCGGATTCCGCTTTGGATTTCAACGGCGGAACTGACATCATTGTCATTGGATCGGGTTTTGCGGGTTTAGCTGCCGCCATAGAAGCTGCTGAAGCAGGGGCTACAGTACAGGTTCTGGAAAAGATGATGGCCCTCCGTTCTATGCTATGCGGATCTGGCCTAAGGTCCATTACACCATGGGCGGCGTCCAGATAGATGTATCTGCCCGTGTGATCGACCGGGATCATCATCCCATTTCGGGGCTCTATGCTGCTGGCGAGGTCACCGGTGGAATCCACGGGGCCTGCAGGCTCGGTAGCTGCGCCGTCACTGAATGCCTGGTCAT
>DHWG01000098.1:3226-18922 GCA_002413075.1 Desulfosporosinus sp. UBA5188
GACGCAATCTTGACAAATCCATTTACCGTTTCTTTGCCGAAGGTGTTCAATATTGCCACAAAGCACGCAACCTGACTGATATTTTTTGAGGATAATCTCGTCATCATCAGTGACGAAGATTGCTAAGCTGTCTCCCGTTTCAAGCGATAATGTTTGACGAAGTTCTTTAGGAAGTACTATCCGGCCCAGTTGATCTATTTTTCGGATGATTCCTGTCGCCTTTTTCAATTATATTCCCCTCCTGCTCAACCAACCTCGAGTTCGTTGTTGTACTCCATTTTCGATATCTTGATTGTGGAGTTCGTTTTGACCAACGGTGTATGAGAAATTAACTGCTACCACCTTTTCAGATAATAGCAGTTTAGCAGATTTCTTAGAAGATGAGTCCTAAAGCGATAAGAATCAAAATAGCAACAGCGATAATGGCCACGCCAATGCCTTGACCAACAATAGGTGCCACAGGGGGGCAACACACAGGTGGAGGGCAGCATACTGGACGAGGACAACACGCTCCGACGATTCCGCCTCGATTAAATCCACCGAAACCAAATGCACCTTGACCAAATCCGAACATAATTAGTTCCTCCTTCAATTTAGAATACGATTCCCATTGCGATAAGCAGAAGAATGATTACTACAACTATAGCGATTCCTTCTCCACACCGATTTTTTGGTCTGCGATCATCACGATCAACGCCTGCAAATGCCATTTCATTTCCTCCTTTGTTATGAGTTAGTCCATACTATGCGCTGTCCCACAAAATGGTACAATATGGAAATATATTTGCCTTAGGATTTGGCTTTATGATGTAAACATTCATATTCTCTCATTGGTATTTACGGAAAAGGTAGACAGGCTAAGGGACCCCAGCTTTCGCTGAGGCCCCTTAGCCGATGATAATAGATAATGAGATATATTATTTAGAAGATCAGACCTAAAGCGATAAGAATCAAAATAGCGACAGCAATAACTCCTACACCAACGCCGTGACCCACTCCAGCCATTCCATACATAATTAGTTCCTCCTTTAATTTAGAATACGATTCCCATAGCGATCAGAAGAAGAATGATTACAACCACTGCAGCGATTCCTGAACCTATGCCTTTTCCGTGTCCTTCACAACCACAACCGCAGTTTTCATGACCAAGTGCCATTTGCTTTTCCTCCTTTGTTAAGGTATATCGCATAATATGCACAGGATGGAATATGTGGAACAATATGGTAATTAAATAATTCTAATGATGAGTGGTTGGATAGAGTGTACATTGTATAAAGTAATAAAGCGCTAGACACAGTTATTCAAGGAAGTTATAATAAACAGACTTGTGAGACAGAAAGAGCAACGAGGCTCTAAAAGGCGCGTTTTTTGATAGCGCCTTTTAGAGTCTCGTTTTTTATGCCTGTTGTTAAAAAACTTGCGGGTAAACAAGGAGGGGAAAGAGTGTCAGTTTTAAGTGCAGGAGATATTTCTTTCGTAGTGACATGCACCATTTTAGTCTTTCTAATGACGCCTGGGTTAGCGTTATTTTACGGAGGAATGGTTAGAAAACGTAATGTTCTTTCTATCATGATGCAAAGTTATGCCGCCATAGGATTAGTGACGGTTATTTGGGTATTATTTGGATATTCTTTAGCTTTTGGACCAGATCATGGACATTTGATCGGCAGCTTTGATTGGGTGGGGCTTAAAGGAGTGGGCCTTGCGCCGAACTCTGACTATGCTCCGACAATCCCGCATTTGTTGTTCTTCTTGTTCCAATTGATGTTTGCTATAATAACACCGGCAGTCATAAGTGGGGCAACGGCTGAAAGGCTACGCTTCCCAGCGTTCATCTTGTTTGTGATCTTATGGAGTACCTTCGTGTACATACCACTAGCCCATTGGGTCTGGGGAGTGGGCGGATGGTTAAAAAATCTCGGCGTCATGGATTTCGCCGGTGGTACGGTTGTAGAAATGGCTTCAGGTGTGTCAGGGTTGGTAGCGGCTATGGTGGTAGGTAAACGCTTAAAATTAGGTTATGAGGGGAATATACCCCATCATATGCCGAACGTTCTTCTTGGAGGCGGACTATTATGGTTTGGATGGTTCGGGTTTAATGCGGGAGGTGCGATGGGCGCAAATGGTGTCGCCGTGCTTGCTCTTGTTACAACCCAAATAGCTGGAGCAGCTGGAATGATCGGATGGGGGTTAGTCGAATGGCTCCATCGTCGTCAAATAACAGTTTTCGGGGCCGTCAGTGGAATGATCTCCGCGCTGGTAGCCATTACACCTGCGGCAGGGTTTGTCTCAACGGGTAGTTCACTTCTCATCGGGTTTATTGCGGGGGGTGTCTGTTATCTAGCAATAACCTTTCTGAAAGTTAAGCTGGGATACGACGATGCGTTAGATGTTTTTGGGATACACGGGATTGGGGGGACCTGGGGCACAATAGCTACGGGTATTTTTGCGGATATGAGTCTCAACCCTCAAGGCAAAAACGGTTTAATGAATGGAGGAGGTTTTGAACCTGTTTTAATTCAACTTCTTGCGGTGTTCGCAACGTATGTCTTTGCCGGTGTGATGACTTTTCTCGTTTTGAAGGGAATCGCTATGATTACCCCACTTAGGGCAAACGATGATGAGCAAGTTAATGGATTAGATCTGACGCAGCATAGTGAAAATGCCTATCCTGATTTTGAGCTTAATGAGACATTTTGATCTAGACAGCATCGTTACCGTGTTCGCCCGTTCGGATACGGATCGTATTAGCAACATCAAAGACGAAGATTTTACCGTCTCCAAATTTCCCTGTTTTCGCGTAAGTGACGATGGTTCTGATAACTTCATCCTCTATTTCGCTGGAAATTACAACCTCAAGTTTTATCTTTGGTAAAAGTCTCGTTACGATTTCTTGACCTCGGTAAATTTGAGTGTATCCTTTCTGATTTCCGAAACCTAGAACATTTGAGACAGTCATACCCTTTACACCCATGTCAGACAAGGCGTCCTTAACCGCATTCAATTTTTCTGGCCGAATAATAGCCTCAACTTTTTTCATACTACCCCACCTTCATTTTATAAAAGTAATGATTAATTTTGTGAATTCAAGCCTAACAATGACTGAATCTTATAAATCAAGTATAATCCATTTTAGTGGAACAGACCAGACTCCAATAAATGAACTGACATTAAACGACTCAAGGTTGATCCCCATTAAGGGGGTCTTCTTTATGTTCCAGAATATACCATGAGTTAGGACACGCAAGAAATAGACAAGTCTTCATATAGATTGTGTGGGGCAATAAACAGAGTCAACCTTCTTTCAAGCTGGAAAAAGGCATGGGAAATTGAGACAAGAACACGATTTAGAATCATGAAGGAGGCCTCTTAGATGAGCTGATTGCACTAAATGTCCTCACTTCTGATACACTGAACTTATTGAAAGTGAGGAGCGTGATGGATTTCTACGTCAAGACCTTGAGGAAAGAGGATAACGTTATGTATTGTAGCCAATGTGGTAAACAACTTTTAGAGGTCTCAAACTTCTGTAATTTTTGTGGAACGAAAGTTCAATTGCTAAAAGAAGGGCATTGTGAAAAAGACTCATTAACTTTGAAACCTATTCCAATAACGATTCAAGAGAAGGGTCCTTTTGAAGATACACTTCTGACAACAGAGCTATTAACCCTATCTGATGTAATACAAGTTCGCCCTTGGGTTAGATTTTGGGCTAGAATGATCGACCTGTTCGTCGTGAGCATTTTTGTCGCTTTATTAGTCGGAGTATTTATACCTCATGGCCTAGGCTGGGAACTATTTTCCATATTGATAAGAATTATTTCAGCAATTTTGCTTGAGGCCTATTTATTATCGACTTGGGGCATGACGTTCGGTAAGTCACTACTTCAAGTATGTGTAAGGGATACACAAGGGAGAAAGCTGAACTTCTCACAGGCAATTAAACGTTGTGTCTCTGCTTATGCGTGGGGCCTGGGTTTTGGTCTACCCATTGTGTCCCTAATATTCGCTTATAGGTCGTATGATCACATTCAGGAAACAGGTGTCACAAAATGGGATCTTGAAGGTGGTTCAATCGTTAGCTACAAAAAGATTGGGATTCCTAGAATTGCGGTGGTTGTGTCACTTTTCCTAGGATTAATTTGGCTTGAATTGTTTTTACTGCTGAGATAAACCAACAGAGGCTACGGGAGCGAAAGTCCATGATCCATTGACAACGAAGTGATGAGGTCAAAGCGAGGAAGGGTAGCATGGAAGGCCGAACTCGAGGTACACCAATGGTGTACTGTGACATATATTAATCTATATGTCACAGCGAGATTCGGAAGAAGTGCAAACCAAGTGGCGCAGATCAAAGTTGCCTTGAAGTTGTTTAATGATCTTGCCACTGGATCACTCGTGGAGGGAAGATAGGAATGGGGCAGGAACAACCGCTACTTTTGATGATTTTAGATGGCTGGGGTCATCGTGCTGCAATCGAAGGAAACGCCATTGCCCAGGCGAATTTGCCAAACTTTCGGCGGTTGGAAGAAACATACCCCCACACATTCCTCCAGGCATCGGGAGAAGCTGTGGGCCTACCAGACGGTCAAATGGGAAATTCTGAAGTTGGACATCTGAACATGGGTACCGGGCGGGTAGTCTATCAGAAATTAACCAGAATCACTAAAGCCATTAAGGATGGAACATTATTCAACAATCCCGTCCTTATCGAAGCTATGGGTAAGGCTCACCTCAATAACAAAGCCTTCCATCTTGTGGGACTACTCTCTGACGGAGGCGTTCATTCCCATATAACGCACTTGTTTGCGCTGCTGGAGATGGCTAAGAAACAAGGATTAGACGAAGTGTATATCCACGTCATTCTGGATGGACGCGACGTCTTGCCCCAGAGCGCTGAACTATATATTAATCAACTGGAACAACAAATTATAAATCTGGGGATTGGTAAAATTGCCACGGTGAGTGGTCGTTACTATGTGATGGACAGAGATCATCGCTGGGATCGCTTAGAAAAGAGTTACCGTGCCCTAGCTTTGGGCCAAGGGAAATACGCGGTTGGATGAACTTCGCAAAATAAATGGGATCCTCCTTGTGACGGCTGACCATGGGAATGCCGAAGCTGAAGTAGATTTAGAGACGGATCTTCCTCTGACCGCCCACTCCACAAATGCGGTTCCCTTCATTCTGGCGATGATAAGTTTATAGGGCAGAAGCTGCGTGAGGGTGGTGCTTTGTGCGATGTTGCGCCCACCCTTCTTGAATTACTCAATATTCCAAAACCCGAAGAAATGACCGGAAGATCGTTACTGAAGCCATCATTGGGCAATTACTTTAGGTTACAAAAAAATATATGAAGAGACTATGGACTTTTCAACGAAAACGCATATAGTAAATATTATGACTTACTTGATTTGTGCCTAACTATAAATATAGGTTAAGAACGTTTAGTTTTTTAAGAAAGCTTTATTTGGGGGTGGCTCGAATTTGTCAACGTATGATATTCGTCCAAAAATAATACAAAGAATTATTTCCTTGGTGCCCTCAGCGACTGAAATGTTATACTTCTTAGGTTTAGAAGCACGTTTAATAGGGGTAACGGAACACTGCGATTATCCTGAGGAAGCTAAAGCTAAGGACAAAGTTGGTCCGTTCGGAGATCCTCAACTATCGAAGATTCTTTCTCTCCAACCTGACCTTGTACTCGTTGATGGTGCTTTACACAGAAAACTTATAGAAGAGCTACAAAATAATAACCTAGAAGTTCTTGTTGCTACGCCCATAAATATAGAAGATATTTTCATTCTTATGAGTAAATTGGGTGATATTAGTAAAACTGAAACGACCGTACAACCACTCATCAGTCTATTGAAGGAGAGAATCGATCAGCTTAGCCAACACGCTAACCTTAGAAGTCCAAGAGTCTTTCGCTTAATGAGTACAGTTCCCTTGATTACGCCTGGACCAAGTTCTTTTCAATATGATGCTCTGCGAATAGCTGGGGCTCAGTTGATGGATTTCCAGTCAAATGATCCCTACGTCAAGGTGACGTGGAATCAAATTAAAGAATTCGACCCAGAGGTGATCCTGTTTTGCGGTGTTGAAAAAGGACAACCACTGCCTTTAAAATGTAAAGGATGCATGGCGACGAACCCCATTTGCCACAGAACAGTCGATGATATCATGACCGAGGAATGGAAACCTATTACAGCGGTTCGAGAGAACAAACTTTATCCTATTTCTTGCGATACTATATGCAGACCGGGACCTAGGTTAATTGATGGGATAGAAAAGTTACATAAACTATTTCAAACGATGATTTAAATGCTTCTGCAGAGAACCGGCTCATGACAAGACACAACGACGTGACAACGAGTAAACCTTCCAAGGCTTAAATAAGAGCTTGGGAGGTTTTTTGTTGTTGGCAGGGGAGGACGGTCAAGTTTTGAGCGTAAGAGAGGGTAAATAGCCGCAAAAAAAGTTTCTCTAGACTTAGGATTAGGTAATAAACAAATATATTGTCATTTAAACGACAGTGTCTCGATTCAACGACAGTCGCGTAAGACTCGCTTAGACGTAGGCAAGGCGCAGATAGATTTTACGGAGACGTTGTCCATTCAGGACACTGTAGGCAACGTTCATTTTCACTTTCTAACCTCAATCGGAAAGCTGCTTTCTCTGTAATGCCCTGCAAATAGGGGCTTTTTCACGCTTGTGAACATTATAACAGAAAAGTATTAACAATTGGCAATATTCTTGCAATTGAGATATGGAGTTCCTGTTATCTGCCCAAGAGAACTTACGACCGTGAATAGGCTTTGTATCTGTCCATTACTTGCTCCATAAGTAGAGGATGACAGCTTCGAGACTACGTAGGACGGAGGGGGGGAGCAATTCTGACAACGACGCTGCTGGAATTGAGACATGACATCTCGACATGACGAGAAAAAGGAAAAGCTTTAGAGCTTATAAAGAAGAAGAAGTCCTTTAAGCGATGAGGCTCAAGGGATATTCAATGAAAGGACGGTAGGTAGAATGAAAGTACTAGTCATCAACTGCGGTAGTTCGTCACTCAAGTACCAATTGCTGGATATGACCTATAAAAGTGTTATGGCTCAGGGGTTAGTCGAACGAATTGGTATGTCAGGATCCCAGCTAACCCATCAACGGGGCGAATTGAAAAAGGTCATTAAACAAGCACTGGCTAACCATGCAGAGGCAATTTCTTTGGTCTTGGAAAGCTTAACTAACCCAAGGTACGGGGTCGTTGGAAATCTTCAGGAAATTGACGCCGTTGGACACAGGGTAGTCCATGGCGGGGAAAAATATGCTTGCTCCGTCTTGATCGATAACATTGTCATGCAGGCCATCAAAAAATACGGAGAGTTGGCTCCCCTGCACACTCCCAAAAACATTACTGGGATTGAAACCTGTAATAAACTCATGCCCGGGGTACCTCAAGTTGCCGTATTTGACACCGCCTTCCATCAAACGTTGCCACCCAAAGCCTTTTTATACGGTTTACCTTATGAACTATATGAGAAGTATAAAATACGGAAATATGGCTTTCACGGCACATCTCACAAATACGTCAGCATGAAAGCGGCAGAAATGCTGGGCAAACCCCTGGCTGAGAGCAAAATAATTACCTGCCATCTGGGCAATGGTTCATCAATTACGGCGGTAAAAGGTGGCAAATCTGTCGAAACGTCCATGGGCTTTACCCCGCTGGAGGGATTATTGATGGGAACCAGATCGGGTCACTTGGATCCCGCAGTGGTTACCTACATTATGGAAAAAGAGAAGCTGAACGCTAGCCAAGTTAATGACTATCTCAATAAGAAAAGCGGTGCCTTAGGTATTTCTGGCGTGAGCAGTGATTTTAGGGACATTGAAGCGGCAGCCTCGCAAGGTAATTATAGGGCACAACTGGCGCTAGACATGTTCGCCTATGTTGTTAAACATTATATCGGCGCTTATGCCAACGTGCTAAATGGTGTCGACGCTATTGTATTTACGGCAGGTGTGGGAGAAAACTCGATTACGATGCGCGAAGCGATTATTCGTGACTTAGATTACCTTGGTGCAGAAATAGACCCTGTTAGAAACAATGTCCGTGGCAAACAAGTCGATGTCTCTAAAGAAGGATCATTTTGTCATATCCTGGTTATTCCTACCAACGAAGAATTGATGATTGCTCAAGAAACCGTTGAAATCTGCGCGTGTTTTAAAACTAGTAAAGGGAGGATTGTTTGTGCATCATAATAGGAAAAACAAGCTTAGAGTTGGCGACCCTGTAATTACCAACAACAGTCGTCTTGGCATCGTCGTGCGATTAGGTCGAGATGATTTTGGCGATTACATTGTCGTCAAGCTTGACCTTAGAAAATGGGAATTCACGTATGATCCCTGGGATTTAGAAAAGGTATCGGAAGCTTAGCTAAATATATTCTATTCACTTGAAATAGTTATCTCCACGAAACTGTGCGGACGGGAGGTTAGCCCAATATAACCTTTGGGATATAGGGCTAACCGAATGTCAAAAACGGGAAGTTCCTTTGAAATCTACCCTGGGAGGTGATCAATAGTTGGAGGAGAATAGCATTAGGAAAGCATGGTATGAAATGGATAAGCTGTTCGGACCAAGTTGTTATGGACAGGACATAGCTTTAAAAGATATTGCTCAAATATATGTAAAATCAATCTTAGAAGCTAGTGACGAAAACAGAATAAAACACCTTGGTATGAAACATCTAAAATTGATGACGAATAGAATGCTTAACGGAAAAAAATTCTCACTATTTTTAAGCCATGTTATTAGATATGAACGCTTTTTACAATAAGCGATGAGGCTAAAGGAATCTTCAAAGGAAGGACTGTGTGGAATGAAAGTACTGGTAATTAACTGCGGTAGTTCGTCACTCAAATACCAATTGCTCGATATGACGTATAAAAATGTTCTGGCTCAGGGGTTAGTCCAAAGAATTGGTATGTCCGGATCCCAGCTTACTCATAAATGGGGCGAGCTGAAAAAGGATATTTTGCAAGAACTGTCCAACCATGTAGAGGCAATTTCCTTAGTTTTGGAAAGCTTAACTAGCCCGAAGTACGGGGTCGTTGGCAGTCTTCAGGATATTGGTGCCGTTGCGCACAGGGTGGTCCATGGAGGGGAACAATATGCCTCCTACGTCTTGATCGATGACACAGTAATACAGGCCATCAAGAAAATTGGAAAGTTGGCTCACCGGCACACTCCCAAAAACATTACCGGGATCGAAACCTGTAAAAAGCTCATGCCAGGGATACCTCATGTAGCCGTATTTGACACCGCGTTTCAGCACTGCCGCTGTCATCCTGATGTATTTGTGGGAGGTGCCATGGAAGCCATATTTCCGAATTTTATACATCTCACATAATTCATTGGGTAAACCATATTCAGTGCAACGAACCATGGAAATCGAAAAGTTTTGACCAAGCGGCCCTAGAATCTACAAATAAATAAGAAAGAAAGGTGTTAGAGAAATGGTAATTGAAGTTAAACCGCGTAGTGCGGCGGAACAAAGACCCAATGATAAACCAGCTTATATTGACACTAACTGTCCTGAATGTGGCAGTCCTCTTGTGTTATTATATATTTTGGAGAATCCGTTGGCACCAACAGATAAGATTTGGCATGATGAGTTTATTTGCCCCAAGTGTCGAGACGGAATATATCTTGATTTCCCCATGTAATTCCCATGATATAATTAGGTTAGAAAATCGATGATTAGGTCATGGGAACAGTCGTCTTGGCATAGTAATGCGGTTAGTTCGAAATGATTTGGCGATAAATATTGTCTATTCACTTGAAATAGTTATCCCCTCCAAAATATAATACAGCTAGAACCTTAATAAATTAATTCAAAGGTTAGGGGGTAATTTCGTTGGGTGATGCTGTGTGGCAGGGCGAATTTAGTGAGATATTTCGGAAAGTAATGGAGTCAGTGCATAACGGTGTTATCGTCATTGATATTGAAGGCACCATTATGTTTCTAAACCCAGCGGCAGAACGAATTTTTAATTGCCAGGCAGAAAATTTCCTGGGTCAGCACATTTTTAGTCTGGTGCCTCACTGTGCCTTATTTGCCGTAGCCAAAAGCGGTGTACCCGTTCTGTCTGCTAAAGAAAAACTTGGTGACAAAATTCTAATTGCTAACAGGACGCCTATTGTTTGGCAACGAAAAATTATCGGCGCCGTGTCGGTGTTTCAGGATATTACGGATCTGGAGAATGTTTTCGAGGAACTGCATACTACGCAAAAGCTAAAGGCTACCTTAGAAGCCGTCGTAGACAATCCCCATGAAGGATTGGTTGCCGTTGATGAACACTGCCATATCGTAATGATGAATCAGTTCTATCTGGATGTGGTGGGGCGAAGCCTAGAAGAGGTCATGGGTAAACACATCTCGGAGATAACACCTGGTTCCCAGTTACCCGAGACTGTGCGGACGGGAATTCCTCAGTTCGCGGAGCTCTGGAAAGTCCGAGATCGGGAATTCATTATGATGCGTGTACCCATTAAAAATAATGGCAAAATTATTGGTGCCATCGGCAAGACACTGTTTAAAGATATGGCCATTGCTAAGGTTTTCGCGAAACAACTGATTCAGCTCGAAAATGACTTAGAATATTACAAAGAAGAGTTCAGAAGAATTCATGTTTCGGATTGCTCCTTCGACGATATTATTGGGGTCAGTGCCTCTCTAACGAAAGCGAAAGAGTTGGCGGCTCAAGCCGCCAACTCTCCATCGACCGTTTTGATTACCGGTGAAAGCGGCACCGGCAAGGGGATTTTCGCCAACGCTATTCATAGTTCCGGGCCACGGAGCAGTGGACCATTTATTAAAATAAACTGTGCTGCAGTTCCGGAACAGCTACTCGAAAGCGAGCTTTTCGGCTACAACGAAGGTGCTTTTACTGGAGCCCGTAAAGGTGGCAAGCCAGGTAAGTTTGAATTAGCTAATAAGGGCATAATCTTTCTTGATGAGGCCAGTGATATGAGTCTTAGTATGCAGGCAAAGCTGCTAAGGGTCATACAAGATCGGGAAGTAGAACGGGTGGGTGGCACCCAAACTATCAAAGTTGACGTCCGTATCATTGCTGCGACGAATCGGGACTTACAACAATTGGTCGATGAGAATAAATTTAGGCTTGATTTGTTTTACAGGCTTAATGTAATTTCCCTTGAACTGCCCCCGCTAAGAGAACGACCTGATGATATTGAGCCCTTAGCGAATCAATTAATTGCAAGACTAAACAAAGATTTTGGGACCCAGACGAAGGGCATCTCCCCACAGGCCTTGGAGGTTTTAAAATCTTACAATTGGCCAGGAAACGTCAGAGAGCTAGGGAACATCCTGGAGCGAATTATGAATTTCTGCACGGATGACTATATCGATTTGGAACATCTTCCGGCCAAATTAATCCGAGAAACAGGGTTGCGGAAATATGGAGATGGCTCATATACGCTTAAACAGGGCTTATTTGAAGCGGAGAAGAGTATGATCCTTAAAGCTTTGCACGTCGCCAAAGGCAACAAAAGGCAAGCGGCTCAGGCCTTGGGAATTCACCGTTCTGTTTTGTACCGGAAATTGGCCCAATATAACCTGCCTGAATAGGAGTGAGGATCGTTTGATAAGAATTGAAAACAATTATAAAAATTTGAAAAGTTAAAGGCTATCATCTTTTCAGATGATAGCCAGATGATAAGAATATATTATTAGAAGATCAGACCTAAAGCGATAAGAATTAAAATAGCGACAGCAATAACTCCTACACCAACGCCGTGACCTACTCCAGTCATTCCATACATAAGAAATACCTCCTTTAATTTAGAATACGATTCCCATTGCGATCAGAAGAAGAATTATTACAACGATTGCAGCGATGCCAGTACTCATGCCTCTTCCGTGTCCTTCACAACCACAACCACAGTTTTCATGACCAAATGCCATTTGCTTTTCCTCCTTTGTTAAGGTATACCGCATAATATGCATAAGATAGTATATATGGAACAATATGGCAATAAATATCTTTGACGATTTCTATTTTAGGATAGACATAGCAAGAAGACCCTCAGAATAGTGATATGCTCCCCTTAAGGTAGACAGATTAAATAATAAAAATCTGTTAACTGTAAAGGGGAGCATATCTAGTGGGGGCCTTCTTGCGTGCTATTAAGTAGTGTCCTAATTATCTTTCGGTTTGTCCTTCCATCCCTCCCATTCGTGGGCTTTAACCAATTCGTTTTTCATAGATTTAAACTGTATAGTCCAAGGCCCTATACTAAGGGTGCGAATTGCTGGAGATAGATGAGTCAGCATAATCCCTAGGTGTCTTCTAAAGGCCATATTTCCTCTGTCTTCTACAATGTCAAATTCCTTGATAATATCTAACACTTCAGTGATGTCGGAGCAGATAGACCCATTGGTTTTTTCCTTATGTGATAAAAAGAAACCAACAACGTCAATATTACCGTTGTTGTCCTTTTCTTCATCCTTCGTTTCCTTTTCTTCAATGAATTGAAGTTCGTTAATTATATCAAGTGCATCTCTTAACTCTTTTGATTTTTGGATGACATCTTGCAGATCCTTGCCCTGTGTTGTACAACCTTCAACTTCAAGTATCTCAGCTAACCAAAGTTCTCCTAAGTCTCCATCTTCCTCATTAAGTAAGCTTGCAATCAAAGTACAGGCTTTCATTCATTCAACCTCCTAAAAATTACCATATATTATTATTAGTATATCACATAACAACCGATCAGACAGTAAAACATCTGAAAAAAAGTATAAGGCAACGTAGACCGTGTTTTTCATTGAACCTAATCTTTTTCCACCCATCGATAAATGCTCATATAAAAGCCGCCCTTATGGACGGCCTTAACGCTCGATTCAGTCCTCTAAGTCAACGGGCTCTCAATTAAGGTCGTAAATTGGAACAGATGGAAATGACCGTCATCCAAGGTGGTGTTTCCATCAACAAAGTGTACATGTTTACCATTGCCCACAGGAATAGCCAATCCAGTAATGACCCCTATTTCATGGTGATGGTTTTCAAAAAAATCAGTATTCGTTAATAACGCATGTTTATGGCCACCACATGATTGTGGTATTTTTTGACTTGTAACTCCAGCAAAACGATGGTTATGCCGGTCATCGCCTTCTTCAGCAAGTTTGGTGCTTCCTAGGAATTCGTGTACATGAGTTTGTGTGCCATCTGGACATCCAAATTTTTTATTAATGAATTCCAACTCCTTCTGCTCAGCCGTTTTAGTAATAATAGAATCACCTTTTGTGCAATGTTTAGTGGGTCTAGCTGCACCGATGATTGAACCTATTGAACGGATATTTTTTAAGATCGAAGTGGCACGGCAGGATAATGATTTAAATTTATTTTTTTTAAATTTGCGTTTATTATGACGCCACATGGATAACACCACCTTTTATTAACTGCTTGTCTCTTATTAATATTCTGTTTGACCAAAAAGTGTGCAAGCCCCTAACGGGTGAACGCCCCTAGCCAATAGGCTAGGGGCGTTGCGTGGGGATGATGATAACTTTTAGTCTCTATGGACAAAGGGATCAATGGCCGTGGCGAAGGTCAGTTGAAGTTGAATTGACTACTCAAGTTGATCTAAGAAAATTATTTCAACAGAGATTTTATAGCCGCTAATTCTTCACGTAGGTTATCATCTTTAAGCATTGAAACAGCCGAATTATATAAGACTCGTGCATCATGTTGTCCTTTATAAATAGGGGTAACTTTTTTATCTAAATTTAAAAATTGATAAACAGCAATTTGTGCACCTCTTACGGAATAATCCATGGTAAAGACGACGTCATCGGCTATTTCACAAAATTGTCCAAGTAACGCTAAGTTCGTTGACCCTTCTGGTATCGTTGCCGGTCTATCACCCTTTGCTCTCGTTAAAAATTGGGCTGTTGTAAAAGGTAATATACAGGGTATACAAATGGATGTCTTAAGAATCTTCTTCATATCTTCTTTAAAGTTTAGGTGATATAACAGCTCAGTTAATATTTCCTCACCGGAACAATCAACCATTCTCTTCTTTATGAAATCACCTTTTTCATAAGGGAACAAAGCATAACCCCATAAAGTTTGTACATGATCAGGTTGATTCAGAAAATGTGGTTGGTTATGCAAAACGATTGACATAAACCAGCCTGATTCTTTAAAGGTCATAAGAGCCCCAGTTCCCGGCTTGTTACCTGAGTATTCTACTATTTTTTTGACCATAGTTGGGTCCTTAAGGGTGACCGTGAAAGACTCCCACATTGATTCTTCAACACGATCATCAAAAACGTGGGGATGACCAAACTCAGAACGTCCCGTAGCAATTTTCTCCCAAAGAGCCCATGCCCCCCCGACATGTTTGTCATTAATTTTTGGTACTGTCGTCATTGAACCAAGGCTAGTCCCAGCTGTTAGGGAACCGATCGTAACAAAGGCAAAATCGCCCTCTCCAATTTCTATTCTAGTTTCTTTTCCGTTTTGAACACAGCTAAAGGCGGTAACGGTCGTTTCAGTCTCTGATGGCTTAAACTCGAGATCAGTGACGCTACAGTTTAGTTCAAAATTAACGCCTTGTGATTCTAACCACTTCGTCATAGGTAATAACATTGAGTCATATTGATTATAGGCGGTGCGACGTACTCCAGACATATCATTTAGACGTGGTAATTCATGCATAAATCGATGAAGATATCGCTTGAACTCTACAGCACTATGCCAAGGCTCAAAGGCAAAGGTTGTCGTCCACATAAACCAAAAGTTTGTCTTAAAAAATGATTCAGGGAAGCAATCTTTAATAGTTTTTGTCCCAAGAGACTCTTCAGGTTTAAGTATTATATCGGCTAAAGCCAATCGATCCTCGCGATTAAAGCCTAAAGAGGAGACCTCCAATATATTCGCTTCATTGTCGATTAATCTCGCTTTTCCAGAGGTATGAATCTTTTTATTAAAAGCATTAAATTCATCAAGTATTGAAACTTTAGGATCAGTTAATGACGGAATACTTTCCATGACACCAAAAGTGCAAGCATACGCTTCTTCATCAAACATTCTTCCACCGCGGATTACATAACCGTGCTCAGGATCACCATTTCCGTCCATGCTCCCACCAGTTATATTTAATTCTTCATAGATATGAATATTTTTTCCAGGTACATGTCCATCTCTAATTAAAAATACTGCAGCAGAAAGTGATGCAAGTCCAGCACCAACCATATACGCCTTTGTTTTCTCGACATCGATCGTTTGATCAAAATTAAATCTCATATAAATTCCTCCATTTATTAATCTTTACAGGCCTTATCATAGACGCTAATCAAGGCCAGTGATATTATCAATAGGAGGCATTTGTGTAATGTTGTAACAAAACCGTTGAATTGTGTAGCGAATTAATCCATAAACCCAATAGGGGGGAGTCAAATGACACAGTCCATTATGACCGAAATGACAAAAAATCTTCTAGCAGACTCTTTAAAAAATCTGATGAAGACAAAACCGTTGCCTAAAATTACGGTCCAGGAACTTGTGAACGGCTGCAGGTTAAACCGGCGCACCTTTTATTATCACTTTAAGGATATTTACGATATTTTGGAATGGATCTATAAGAAGGAAGCGGTTGCAGAGCTT
>DHWG01000098.1:19058-19331 GCA_002413075.1 Desulfosporosinus sp. UBA5188
AGAGCTTCCTATATTCTGTTACGTATCAATTAATACAACCTGTCGTGGACACTCAGGCAGGGACTATGAAGGTCGATGAGAAATACAGAAAATTTCTGGCTAATTTTTATACGATTGCATTTCTAGGGCTGGTTATTCAGTGGATGCAAAATGGTATGAAAGAGCGGCCCGAAAAAATGACCGAAGATTTATTGATAACGGTGCGTGGTAGTCTGCTAAATGCGTTAGAACAGTATGATGCTTTCCATAAGTTGTCCTGAATGTCTTTATAAA
>DHWG01000100.1 GCA_002413075.1 Desulfosporosinus sp. UBA5188
ATTTTGTATTATCTATATAGTATGCTTTTTTCCACTTTAAGTCTACAATAATTTTTTGAATTCAATAAAATCTTCTATCGCTCCATTCGTTCCGGGCAGGAGGCATCGTTGCCCTACACCAGGTCTTTGACCACGGAACTGCAGCGAGGGCAAATGGTCGGGTGGTCTGAATCCTTTCCGACCTCGTCATGAAACATCCAGCAACGTTCGCACTTTTGCCCTTTGGCCGGTTGCACAAGAATTCCTAAGCCCTCGTGGACTTCAGCTTGTTCTACGCCTTCTGGCCTTTCTTCGCTGGGTTTGTGCATCGTTAAGTCGGAGACAATAAAGATTTCTGCAAGATTAGGAACTTGCTGCAAAAACTCATATTGTGCTTCCGTTGGATAGAGGTCCACATGAGCCGTTAAGGGATGATTAATTAATTTTTCCTTACGCGCCTTTTCCAACACTCTGGAAACATCGGTGCGCAACTCTAAAATCTCATCCCATTGATCCGCAATTTTCTCGTCCATCCATTGGGCATTCACTTTCGGCATTTCTGCCATTTGAACATTCTCTTGCGTTTTATCTCCAGGGATATAGGGCCAAATCTCTTCCGCCATGAACGTTAAGACCGGTGCTAGGAGACGAACCAAGGCATTTAACACTTCATATAACACAGTTTGTGCGCAGCGACGCGTCAGGGACGTTTTCCCTTCCACATAGAGTCGGTCTTTGACAATATCCAGATAAATGGAACTTAACTCGACCGTACAGAAATTATGAATCGTGTGGTAAACCCAGTGGAATTCATACATCTCATAACCCATAAGCACACGCTCAACCACCTTAGACAGTTTAAGCAAAGCCCACTGATCAATTTCTTGAAGGTCCTGATAGTCTACTTTATCCTTAGTTGGATCGAAATCATTCAGGTTACTTAACAGGAATCGAAGGGTGTTTCGAATTTTTCGGTAGGCTTCAGACATTTGCTTCATAATGCGCGGCGAAGCGGCGACGTCATTCTTATAATCCACCGAGCTAACCCAGAGACGTAAAATGTCAGCGCCCAGTTCTTGAACAACCTTCAGCGGATCGACCCCATTACCCAGCGATTTAGACATTTTACGACCTTTTTCATCGACGACAAAGCCGTGGGTTAAGACATTACGATAAGGCGCCTGACCAAACGCTGCGACCGACGTCAACAATGAGGAATTAAACCAACCTCTATGCTGATCAGACCCCTCTAAATAGAGATCTGCGGGCCAAGATAACTCGTCGCGTTGCTTCAATACGCCAGCGTGGCTGGTGCCAGAATCAAACCAGACATCCATGATATCGGTCTCTTTGCGGAATTCTGTCCCGCCGCAAGAACACTTAATTCCTTCCGGTAACAGCTCCTCAGCAGAGTGGGCTGACCAGGCATCTGAACCTTCTTGACGAAAGACTTCCTGAACCTTAGCGATCGTTTGCTGATTCACCAATACTTTCTCACAAGCCACACAGTAAAAAATAGGGATCGGAACGCCCCAGGTCCTTTGACGGGAAATACACCAGTCTCCCCGATCGGCAACCATGTTAAAGATCCGATCTCTGCCCCAAGCAGGAATCCAACGAACCTTCTCTATCTCATCCAAGGCTGCCTGACGGAAACCACTAATAGAGGCAAACCATTGTTCTGTCGCTCGATAAATGACTGGCTTCTTACAACGCCAACAATGAGGGTAACTATGTTCGATCGTTTCCTCTAGCATAAGATTTCCAGTTTTCTTTAAATCTTCCACGATGATCGGATTCGCTTTTCCTGTTTTCAGACCGACGTAGTCTCCGCCCTCTGACGTGAATTTTCCTTGATGATCAACCGGACATATAACGGGTAGCCCATATTTTTTCCCGATCAAAAAGTCATCTTCCCCATGACCAGGTGCCGTATGGACGCATCCTGTACCCGCTTCTAACGTAACATGGTCTCCGCAGATCAACACAGAGTCACGGTCCATCACGGGATTCTGGCAGATGACACCTTCCAATTCCTTGCCAGAAAATGTCTTTTCAACGGGAAGTTCTAGCTTCCACAGTGAGCGCAAGGCTTCAAGCATTCCCTCCGCCACGACATAACGTTCTTGACCAGCTGTGACAACAACATAGGTAAACTCTGGGTGGACACTAATCGCCACGTTTGCTGGAAGCGTCCAAGGTGTTGTCGTCCAAATGACCACGAAGGTGTTTTCTTTTGTGAGTACCTTCAAACCATCCCGAACTGCAAATTTGACATAAATGGCGGAGGCCGGTATATCCGCATATTCAATTTCCGCCTCAGCAAGTGCCGTTTCACAGGAAGGGCACCAATAGACAGGCTTTAACCCTTTATATATATAGCCTTTATTGATCATGTCCCCAAAAACACCGATTTGGGCGGCTTCATACTCTTTGTGCAAGGTCAGGTAAGGATGATCCCAATCTCCGCGAACTCCAAGGCGCTTAAACTGCTCACGCTGTATCCCTACATATTTCTCTGCATAGTCTTTACATTGCTTACGAAATTCCAACGTAGACACAGCATGTCGGTTTACGCCCAACTTCTTGATCACTTGTATTTCAATCGGTAAGCCATGAGTGTCCCAGCCAGGAACATACGGTGCATCAAAACCCATCATGGTCTTATATTTGACCACAACATCTTTCAACACCTTATTAATGGCATGCCCAAGGTGAATATCCCCGTTTGCATACGGCGGGCCATCATGGAGAATAAATTTCGGCCGACCAACCCGTGCCTTTTGGACCTTTTCGTAAATATTGTCGTCTTCCCAAGTTTTGAGGATTTCCGGTTCTTTGCGGGGAAGATTCCCACGCATAGGAAAATCTGTTTCAGGTAAATTAAGCGTATCGCGATAGTCCATTAATAGTTCCTCCTTAATTATATAAAAAACGAGTGATCTCGCCCCTCCTAAAAAAGGGACGAGATCACTCTACGCACCACCCTTGTCGCCTAAGCCACTCGGAAGTCTGTTAACGAAGACAAACCGCAAGGACTTACTCTCCGTTCAGTCCTTCACTCCAAGGGGATTCTCTTCGTCTGTCCTCACGGGCTCGCACCGTTCCCGTTCGCTGTTGAGGTTCTCGAACAAAGACTGTCCTTATCAATGTGTTCATATCTGTTATTTTTTATCGTTTGATTTTTCTGTCGTAATAACTTTCCGCAAGATGGTGACAAGCTTTGCTTGACCTTCCGATTCAATAGGATCGACCATCCAAAGACACAGAAAAGATATTTTTTGACGTTTCCATTCTTGAACGAATGGATTCATCGGCTCTTTAGATAAATATAAGTACGTTGAATCCTGAGATGGCGTTAAACTAACGACCACGCCGCGTTGCTCAATTTCATCCATGGCCTGAAACGCACGATCCAGTAAATCATCACTTCCAGTCATCAAAACATCACCCGGGCGAAAATTATGGCTTGCTTCGGCGAAACCTACACTAAAGATTTTTATATCCGGCTGATCGGATTTTAAATTGTCAATGGAAGTTAAGAGCTGGATGTCTTTTCCCCCAGTTTTCCCAACATAGGTCTGATTATCATCCTGATGCAACCCAAATCCTTGAATGAGAAAATCAGGAGATAGCTCACTAATTAATATATTATTCATCGATTCTAATCCTTCTCCTTCAAAGCTGTCTAATATCTATTCTAGCACGAAACAAGCCTTGTTCGCAACCTCAAGCTCCACGAGCCTTCTAAGCGATGCTATCACTGCGTTCCTGCAACTTGTCTAAATCCAGATGGGCGAGCAAAAAAGACTTAAGTTGTGTCCGTAAAAGAACCCGCGTCCTTGAAAGCTCCTGAATTTCTTCCTTAATTTCTTCCAGTTTTACCTGAGATTCAGAGACTTTGCTTAACTGATCATGTTCAGCTTCTCTAAGCATCAGAGCGGCCTCATGGCGCGCAGTCTCCTTAACTTCTTCGGCCGTTTTCTGCGCCAAAACCAAGGTTTGCTGTAAGGTATTCTCGAGCTGGCGATAGTGGACAATTTCCGCTTCCAATACTTTTGTCTTTTCACGCAGTTCGAAATTTTCCGTATACGCGGTTTCAAATTCCAAACTGACGGTTTCGAGAAATTCTTCCACTTCTCCGCATCGATAACCGCGAATTCCTTTGCTGAAGGTTATATTTCTTATATCGAGAGGCGTCATCTGCATCTTTATTCCCCCTATAGCCGTTGTGAACGGAAAAGCACAATTTGCCAAGCGATCCGTTCCTTGCGAGTCTGCGACCATTTCAAAAGTTTTACCCGTCCCTGTCCCCGGCAAGAGATCATCTCATCAGTTTGCACTTCTGCATCCGCTTTATTCACCACCAGGCCATCTGTCCTCACCTTACCCTGGCTGATCCATTCCTGCGCAACTGACCTTGAAACCCCAAAAGCATTGGCAATCACCGTATCTAGACGTGAAGAATGAACGGTGATTCGACGCTCCTCACCCAAGTCAGGACACAAATCTGGTTTGTCTTTATAGAGCGAAACCTTAATTTTCTCTCGCCCTGCCTGAGTCCAATGATCTAATAAAAACAAGGCAATTTCTGAGGTTGTCGCGATATATAAACCGTTCCGTCCAGCTTGAATATCTCCCAATACATCTCTCTTAAAGCCCAAGCTCATTAGTGAACCCAAGATCTGGCGATGTTCTAGTTGAGCGCGAGGGTTCATTGGGCGAACCCAAAGTAGTGAAATGTTAGCATCCGTGGCCTGCAAGGTTTCACCCCAGGGGGCAATAATCATTCGAATAAGCTCGGCCTCTTGGAACCCTCCCGCCTCCATAAACGTCAGGTGTTCCTTGTGTAGAACGGCTTGAGTCCACTCCCTCATAGCAAAACTTAAAAACGTCGTGATTTGTTTAGACGCCTCATTGTGGACAGCATCGACCAGGTCTAATATATGAGCGGCTTCCAACCGCACTTCTTTTTCCTTCCAAAATCCAAGTCCACTTCGATCCGTCGAATAGCTCATTCTAGTAGAACAAGGATAGTAGCAGCTTGATCAACCAACCCATAACATTCAGCGCAATAATTGCGAAGATCGGTGAAAAATCCACAGCCATTGCTTTACCGCCGATTTGTAGTCGTTGAAACGGTTTAAGGAGTGGGTCCGTCACATCATCAAGAATCCTACTTAGTTGATTGGACCTGAATTGAGGTAGGAAGGAAAGAAACGATCGAATGATAATCATGAACGTGAGGATGGTGATTACTTTATCAATAACTTGACTGATTAGAGAAATCAACTTGAAATCCCTCCTATTTCTGCCAGAATAATCCCTTGTCTTTTAGCTCGTCGCGCATCTCTCCAGAAATATCCACGTTCGTAGGAACAAACAAGAAAATTCCATTCCCTACTTTTTGCATGTTGCCATTTAACGCATAAGTTGTCCCACTAATGAAATCCACAATACGTTTAGCTAACATTTTTTCAGCGTTTTCAAGGTTAACAATGACAGGTCGACGCGATTTAAGCTGATCGGCAATATTTTGAGCTTCTTCAAATGAAGTCGGTTCCATGACGACCACACGCATTTGCTTTTGAGAATGAATACTTACGACCTGAGCATTTTTACGGCTGGAGCGCACCTCTTCTTGTGAGCTTTTTTCTCTTTCATTTTCCTCGAAAATATCTATTTCTTCTGGTTCCTCATCTGAAAATCCCATAATCCCAATGACTTTGTCAATTAGTTTCGCCATTTATTTATCTTCCTCCCTTTTTAGGTTCATTTTCCAAGTTCGTGAAGGGACCTTCAGCAACGTAACGAAACGTTGGTTTACACTTTCTGCCTAGTTCCGAAGATCTGTCGTCCCACGCGGACAAACGTTGCCCCTTCTTCAACCGCCATTTCGAAATCTCCGCTCATTCCCATCGAAAGCTCACGTAAATCGACCCCTGATATTTCTTTGGCTTGTAAAGTATCTCTCAGTACCCTTAGCTGACGAAAAAACCCACGTGTTTCCGTCGCACTGGCATCCACTGCCCCAATAGTCATAAATCCTTGGACTTGGACATGGGGATAATCCCCAATGGAATCTAAAAAGTCCGAAACTTCCTCTGGCTTGAGTCCTGCCTTGGCAGGGTCCCTAGCGATATTAACTTGAACAAGTGTTGTCCAAATTATACCACGTCGTTCCCCTTCTGAGTTAAGGATCTTTAATAACGAAAACCGATCAAGTGAGTGAATCATAAAGACGGAAGGATCTAAGTACTTCACTTTATTAGTCTGGAGACTTCCCACGAGGTGCCATTCGCAATCTTTCTTAAGAATAGGAGCTTTCTCTAACCATTCTTGGACACGATTTTCTGCAAATCTACGTTGTCCAGCATGGTACGCCTCCTCCAAAGCTGACACTGGTTGGAACTTAGACACGGCCAATAATCGGATAGTTCTAGGGTCCCGATGACTCCGGTCTGCCGCTTGGTCTATCCGTTGACGAACTTCAGCTAAGCTTTGTTCAATACCAGCATTTGTCAACATCCAGAATATCTCCTTCGCAATGAATTCTACGCGACTTCGTCGTTTCCTGCCTGTCCTAAATATTTTTTACATCAGCGACTAACCCTTCCAGTCCGTTGCGGGGTGTAATCACGATGGGGATACCATTCGGCATATTTTCAAGGCACGCCTGACTGTCATCTTGATCAAGAACTTTAACCTTTTTAAAATGAACCACTCCGTCGCTCCAAAGAAAGACTCCAAGGTCCTCTCCCTGCGTCCACAGTGCGCTGCGGGGAACGAGAACACCACTGGTGGGTGCTTGATAGACCCAGAACACCTCTTGACGTCTCTTAGTCGATGATCCGTCGATATAATGCGGAAACGATACGACAACGCCCCTAGGTTTCTCTGATTTCAGCAAGATTTTTGCACTGACGGTTTGATCGCCCACCGTTAAACGGATGGTCTTTCCAACGATGAGACCCTCGATACTGGTCAGTTCAAGGAACGCTTGAGTCGGAATCAGGTTATTGACTATTTTACCCACAAATTCCCCGGTTTGAACGGTCGCTCCTGGAATTTTAACGTTCGCCGGCTGCGCCAATAATCTCTCCAAATCCACTGAAGTTAAGTTTTCAGCCGTAATAATCGTTTCTAAGCCATCTGTTTGATGGAAGAATAGGCCCGCCATCGTTGCCAGAATAGTTTGGTTCTGACCCTTTTCCAGTTTAGTACCAGGGGCAGCGCCTGCAGGTTGAAAAGTTGCCACAGTGTCCCCACGCCTGAAGCGTTGTCCATCTTCGCCCATAAATTTAACACTGCCGGCGTTGGGAGAAGCTATGGGGAGTTCTTTATTCGCAAACGTTGCCACAACTTTACGCTCATGAGTGATGGTTCCTGTATAGGCCGCAGCATACTTAATGGTATTCAATGAAAAATCAGAGCGATAAAACCACGAAATCCCTCCGACTAAAGCAATGAACAAAACACCCCAAAACCAAACGGTTGATTTTCTTTTTTTCCCCGCCATAGCACCCTCCCTGGTTCACTAAGCTCGTGGCAGATCACACGCAAAGACAGTCCCTACCCCTAGCTGAGACGTTACACTAATTTTACCACCCACGCCTTCCAGCATGTGTTTTACAATACTGAGTCCCAGCCCCGTTCCCCCTTGTTCTCGCGAACGAGCCTTATCCACTCGATAGAAACGCTCGAAAATTCGTGGCAACATTTCTTGTGGGATACCACAGCCCGTATCTCCGAATTCCAAGTGGATGGTTTCCAGGCCTACCTGTACCTGCAGCCAAACACGTCCCTCTGTTGTATATTTAACCGCATTTTCTAATAGGTTCAAGAGAAGTTGACTCAGCAGATCTTCGCCGATCAACACCGGTGGTAGTGTTTCTGGGAGATCCACCTCTACCCTAATCCCTTTGGTCTGAGCAAAGCTCTGAATCACTGGTTTAATGGTTTCATAAGCCTTCTGGACATAACTGACTTTGTCAGAACTGATTCCAGGGTGATTATCCCGTCCTTCAAAATGAGCTAATGTAAGCAGGTCTTCGATTAGGCGTTGTAAGCGCAAGGTTTCTGCTTGTATAATCTTTAAAAATCGTTCTCTCAGGATGGGGTCTTCTGCCGCTCCATCCAGAAGTGTCTCGACAAATCCTTTAATGGAGGTAAGCGGCGTTCTAAGCTCATGAGAAACATTGGCGACAAAGTCTGTCCGCATTTGTTCAAGCCTCCGAAGCTCCGTCACATCATGAATTACGATGACCGCACCGTTTATTTGACCCTGCCCACTTAAAATTGGGTTGATCTGGATCTGAACCGTCCTTTGAGCGATATGGTTTTCCCGCGTCGCGGAAAGTTGCTCCCCTGAAAGCACCTTGCGAATTAAATGTTCCAATTCGGAATCATACGTCAGCTCCAACAGAGAGTTCAATTCTCCATTCGTTCCTTGACGTTCAAAAATACTCTCAGCTGCTGAATTCACCAAAACAACTTGTCCCGCGTGATCCACTGCCACGACGCCCTCTTGCATGCCCGCCAAAATAGTCTCCATCTTGTGCGCTTCCTGCGTTCCATTTTGAACCATCTTTTCTACGTGACGGGAAAGGTTATTGAGTTCCGTTGTAAATTGCCCAAGCTCATCGGCCGAATCCGTTAAATGGATATGTTCAAAATCTCCCCTGGCAATCCTTTGAGTCGCGAAGTAAAGTTTCTCCATCCGCCCAGATAATTGGCTGGTGACGTAGTAGACAACCCCCGCAGGCAGACACACAGCTAACAGTGTAAATCCAACATTAAATCGTTGCAGATTGGAGGCGATACTTACGTTCTCTCCAACCCAAAACAGAAGAAGAGAAAGTCCCGTCATCATCATGAAAAGTCCGGTTATTCGCCACTTTATACTCATCGTCGCATTATCCTTTAAAGCGGTAGCCAATCCCGCGCAGTGTCTCAATATAGTCTGGATTGGAGGGATCCTTTTCGACTTTCAGACGCAGGTGTCGAACATGGACATCAACCGTTCGAGTATCCCCATCATATTCATACCCCCAGATTCGTTCCAACAGCTCTTCCCGAGAATAGACTCTTCCTGGGTGAGCCACCAAAACACGCAGAAGCTCGAATTCTTTAGGGGTTAACTCAGTTTCCTCTCCCCGCACGTGAACACGAAACCCGGTGACGTCCACCCGCAGCTCCCCACGAACAATTATCTTCGATTCTGTCTCTTCCTGCGAATTCGGACGACGCAAACGAGCTTTGATTCGTGCTAATAATTCACGTGGGCTGAACGGTTTCGTCATATAATCGTCGGCTCCCAGCTCCAAGCCTAAGACGGTATCAATCTCCTCCCCCTTGGCGGTTAACATAATGATGGGGATCTGCTGGAATTTTGGGTTAGACCGAAGTCTTCGACAAACCTCTAAGCCATCCATTCCGGGTAACATCAAATCAAGCACAATGAGATCTGGTTGATCGGAGGCCACATGTGTTAAGGCTTCCTCACCATCCGTTGCTATACAAACAACGTACCCTTCCTTTTCCAAATTAAATCTGAGAAGTTCTTGAATGGGCTCCTCGTCATCAACCACTAAGATTGTTGCCACCTAAATCCTCCTAATCGAAGCGCATGACTCGCTTATCGAGTACCACTCATGCCTCGCGCATCTAACCTCGTGCTTCGCCTATTAATCCACGCTGTCATACGGCCCGTACGAACTCCATCACGTCTATGAGAGAAAAACCATTCAGGATTGTGCGCAGTACAGGCCTCCACCACGTCAATATTTTCCTGGCGAACGCCTTTTTCCAAAAGCGTCATCCTGTTAGCCTCCCACAAATTTAGCAGATAATGTCCATCCTCTTGCTTAGCCAGAAACGGGGTCTGACTAAAATTTGCTCTAAATTGCGCTGCCACGTTTTCATCGACGAGGTAACAACACGGTCCAATACTAGGTCCAATCGCTACCCAGGCATTTTCAGGTCGTCCTCCAGCTTGTTCTAAACACTCTAAGACGCCTTGCCCGATCTTATGGGCCGTTCCTTTCCACCCTGCATGCGCGATTCCAACCGCCTTTATATCCGGAAAATAGAAGAAGAGAGGAACACAATCTGCAAAAAAGGCCATCAATCCAACGGTACTTCGAGTTAATAATCCGTCGACCGCAGGGATTGCCGTCTCTAATGCACGAATCCCACGGCCCCCGTCTTCCTCACCCACCCACAATACCTTCGTACCATGAACCTGTTCGCCCACGACGACCCTCGACCAGGGAACCTCCGCTTGATCTAACCATCGCTGACGGTTTTCCAAAACTGCTGTGGCGTCATCCCCCACATGGAGACCTAGATTGAGCGAATCGTAGGGAACTTGGCTCACGCCCCCAACACGAGTTGAGAATCCCAAGTCAATCCCTTCAGCTTCCCATTTTGGAAGGGTTAGGACGTTTAAACTTCCTCTTTTTTGCCATTTCCAACTCATGACTCTAACTCCTTTGATTACCATTAAATATATCATTTAAACGCCCAGAGGACAAACCTGTATAAGTTCAAATTTCTTTATAAACAACAAGCATAAGCCCCTGTTTTACATAAACAGCGGACTTATGCTTTAAAAGACTAAGTATTATTAGCGTCGATCATCCTGGTCTGTACTAAATTCAGGAAGATCATTGGCATCAACTAAGATAACGTCAACCCCAATTTTCTTGACACGTTCCCAAGTGAGAACAAAATCGTCCGATTTACCACTGCCAAAGAGGCCCCTATTACGCGAAGGTCCCTGCACAATAATCCCTTTGACGACGCCTCGTTCGAGATCCAAATCAAGGTCTTTTATGGGTCCTAACCTTCTTCCATCCTTAACATTAACAACATCCAATAATCGCAAATCTGAGATCCGCATTGTTAGACACCCCCTCTAGTCGATGTTCGAGGTTCGTGTTTCGGGGTCGAAGTCCAAAGACCGAAAACCGAAGTCCGAATATCGCACATCCTACATTGCGCTTCGCGCCTTATATGTCATCCTATGAGGGAGGGACGTAAAATAGCCTACTCTTCAGACATAATTACGAGATACGAAGCATTGCTTCGTATCTCGTGTGCGTTGTCCACTGTAGTTACACATACTTGCGCATATGTTGCATGGCGGATTTCTCAAGTCGCGATACCTGAGCTTGGGAAATCCCAATCTCATCCGCAACCTCCATTTGAGTCTTCCCATTGAAAAACCTCAAAGATAAAATGAGTTTTTCCCGTTCGCTAAGTCGTCGTAAGGCTTCGCGTACAGCAAGGCCTTCAACCCAGCCCGTGTCAGATTGCTTATCATCACCTATTTGATCCATTACAAAGATTGGATCCCCTCCGTCATGATAGATCGGTTCAAACAGAGAAATCGGTTCTTGAATAGCATCTAACGCAAAAACGACGTCTTCGCGCGGCAGAGCGAGTTTCTTAGCAATCTCTGTGACCGTGGGTTCACGCGAGTGTTCACAGACCAATTGGTCTCTTACCTGCAGGGCCTTATAGGCAATATCCCGCAAAGACCTGCTCACGCGTATTGGATTGTTGTCTCGCAGGTAACGACGAATTTCCCCAATAATCATGGGGACAGCATAAGTAGAAAACTTTACGTTTTGTCCAAGATCAAAATTGTCAATTGCTTTCATCAAACCAATACAGCCTACTTGAAATAGGTCATCCACATATTCTCCCCGATTTGTAAATCGCTGAATCACACTGAGAACAAGACGGAGATTTCCATGGATAAGCTTTTCCCGAGCGCTGCGGTCTCCCGCTTGGTAGATCACAAACAGCTCTTTCATTTTGACGCTGTTTAGAACCGGCAATTTTGAGGTGTTCACTCCACAAATCTCAACTTTGTTTAACGCCAAAATCCGACACCTCCCCAGCCAACAATTCTGTTGGGAAGTATGCCCTAACAAAGTTTAGGTTATTCTAATCGACAAAATTCTTTCCGTAATCGGCGAATAATCCGTTTCTCAAGACGAGAAATATAGGACTGCGAGATTCCCAAGCGATCAGCGACTTCTTTCTGAGTTTTCTCAACGCCATTATCCAAACCAAATCTCAGTTCCATAATGACCTTTTCTCGACTCGCTAGGCGCCCCATGGCCAAATGCAACAACTGACGGTCGACCTGTTCTTCAATTGGCTTTGAAATAATGTCATTTTCCGTCCCCAAAACATCCGACAAATGCAATTCGTTCCCATCCAAGTCAATATTTAAGGGTTCATCAAAGGAGACTTCTGAGCGAGTTTTATTGTTTCGTCTAAGATACATAAGAATCTCATTTTCAATACACCGGGAAGCGTAAGTCGCTAGTTTTATTTTCTTCGAGGGGTCGAAGGTATTAACCGCTTTAATTAACCCAATGGTTCCTATGGAGACAAGGTCTTCAATGCCTATCCCAGTATTTTCAAATTTTCGAGCAATATAGACCACTAGGCGTAGGTTACGTTCAATTAATATATCCCGAATGGAATCGTCTCCTGATTCCAAGCGTTCCAAGAGGGCGCCTTCTTCTTCCGAGTTGAGTGGTGCTGGAAGCGCTTCACTGCTTCCAACATAATAAATTCCACTGACTCCACAGAGTTTCTGAACCAGTCTTAGCCATAGTTGTCTGACCCTATCTTGAACATTCCTCCACCATATCATGTAACCATCTCAACCTTTCTGCACATGTTCGGGGTGTATTAAAGCTTGATATTCACCCTCTGCACTGAGCACTTGCTTGACCAATGCCACCGTTGCCTTGATCTGTCGAGATCCCTGTTTATCAAAACACGTCACTCGTGCAGGTCTGATCCCCAGCAGCCAACTCTTATGATCAATGGCTTGAAAAGGGATAAAAACAAGGTGTTTTATTAAACTGGGATTGACCTTCCACAAGAACGGCCAAGGATCTGCGCAATCTTTCCAGGGGATATCCAGAAAGGATCGCATGCTGTCTGGCAAAGAAGCTGCAGCAGCCTCCTCTTCCAGAAGAATAACAGGGGACCCAGTCATTGGATCTCGCAAATTGTTTCCAGTGTCCAGCAAAGCTTTAATGCTGACAACGCCATGTTCTTCATTACCAAAATCAATTTCAAGATCGTAAATAGTTTGTTCTAACACTGAGTTTCTTTCCTGCCATCGCTGCCAAAGTCGCTGTAGAAGCCACCACATTAAAGCACCCACCGGAAGAATCCAAAAGTTGTTTAATGCCAGTGCAAAGACGTCGTGACCTAATCCGTTATCAAATTGCACCCATCCCCATAAAGCAACCACAAATCCTCCCACTCCCGCTGAAAGAAGCCAAAATCCAACCATTGCCTTCAGAAAAACGACCAGTTTCTGTACTGGGAAAGCAACTCCAGCCATGAGAAATGGGATAACCCATTTGCTGAGCGTGGTCCACGGAGGAGCGGAATAGCAGGTTAAGACTACGGGGATTGCCCCTAGAAGGACTCCAGCCATAATACGAAAAGGCCGAGCCGGGAGGTGCATGAGGCGGCAGGTAAGAGTAAGAATAAGAGCGTCCATCCCTCCATTAATGAGAATATCCAGATCGAGATAAGTTTCTACTCCGCCCATCTGGTGCATCCTTTCCATACGCTTCTCACAGAATTATACCTAAAAGCCGCTGTAAAAGCTGTCGCTTTCCGCGGGGAATAATGGGATTTTTTAGGTTATAACAGGCTGGTTATGGTCCAATTCTTCTAGGCCTACCAAATGTCGACAGGATGTACCAGCTTATAGGGGAGATAGCTTTGCTGTGAGCATATTTGAGCAAATAAAAAACCTGTCTGAAATAGATTAATCTATTTCAGACAGGTTCGTGAGTTCAGAAAACTTGGCGAGTCCCAAGGGGTGCCTATACTATGAGCGACGACGTCTTAGGAATTCTGGGATATCAACGTCCCCTTCTTTTGAGATTGGCTTGATAATATTATCCTGCACTTTTCCTGTTTCAGGTTCTCCACCAAAACCAGCCCAATGCTGATCAAATCCAGTAGCAATCACGGTCACCCTTATTTCTTCCTTGAGGTTCTCATCAATGACCGCGCCAAAAATAATATTTGCATCGGGGTCTGCCGCTTCCGCGATAATCCCTGCCGCTTCGTTCACTTCAAAGAGGGTTAAATTAATACCGCCAGTAATATTAAGAAGCACACCTTTGGCGCCTTCGATCGAGGTTTCCAGGAGCGGGCTAGAAATTGCTTTACGAGCTGCATCAGCGGCACGGTTTTCCCCCGTCGCCTGACCAATACCCATGAGGGCAGAGCCCGTATTGGACATAATGGTCTTAACATCCGCGAAATCCAAATTTATCAGACCTGGGACCGCAATTAAGTCTGAAATCCCTTGAACCCCCTGGCGCAGCACATCATCTGCTATGCGAAATGCTTCATGAATCGTGGTATGCTTGTCCACCACTTGCAACAAGCGATCATTCGGGATCGTAATGAGCGTATCCACTTTACTTTTAAGTTCTGCAATACCCTTTTCTGCCTGCATAGCCCGTTTACGGCCTTCAAAGGTGAACGGACGTGTCACAACACCAACTGTAAGCGCGCCCATTTCCTTGGCCACTTCCGCGACGATAGGGGCTCCTCCAGTACCGGTTCCACCGCCCATCCCTGCCGTAACGAAAACCATATCAGCGCCCTTTAGCACCCTAGCAATTTCATCACGGCTTTCTTCCGCCGCCTTAGCGCCTATTTCTGGATTTGCACCGGCTCCAAGTCCTTTGGTTAACTTCGTCCCTATTTGCACTTTCTCGCCTGCTTGGGACAGTTGTAAGGCCTGAGAGTCCGTATTGACGGTAACAAAATCGACCCCTTGTAAGCCAGCAGTAATCATCCGATTAACCGCATTGTTTCCACCACCACCAACACCAATGACTTTAATCTCTGCAAATTGGTTTAAGTCTGTATCAAATTCTAGCATCTAGGCTTTAACCCCCTCGCTTAATTCTGTTTTCTATGCTTTGGAAAAGTACAGATTATAACAAATATTTAACTGCGCCGTCCAAACACTCGCTTTATTCACTAAATTCTTTGACCCTAACAATGCAGTAATTATCTATTAAGTACTTTAATACACACAACGGTATAAATTCGTTATAGCTATGCTTTATCCCTTTTTTTTAGAATAAAAACTTTCAGCAAACATCCTGCTTATTCTCTTAAATAACCAGCTAAATTACTTCTTAATGAGATGTCGTCGAATACTTCCTAAATTTTGGAATAACCGTACGCCAAAGGCCACCACTGCGGCCAAATAAAGATCCACGCCAATACGATCACCGACGTACGCTAAAAAGGCTGCAAGGAGCATGTTGCTGAAAAAGCCAGATAAAAACACGGTGCTGTCGAAATGATCCTCCTGCGCCGAACGTATCCCACCTAAGACGGAATCTAGCGCCGCTAAGATTCCAACGGATAAGTATTTAGCGTATTCGATCGGCACTGAAAACGGACTGACGTACCCAATGGCCAATCCCAAGACCAAACCTAAGAGCGGTAACCACATGTGCTTTCTTCCTCCCTGACTTAGCGACCAATGACAGGTTTCGCCGCTGTGAAATCAATATATTTTGCCCCTTGCTGAAAGGACTTATACTCATTATCGCTGACAAGTTGATAAAGTGCATTGAGTTTAGGTTTCCAGTCAGTGGCTTGTCCAAGTCGTACTTCAACGCCACTCCGTAGGTACAACGTCATTTGTTGATTCGTCTCTACATGAAGTTCCCCCATCTGGGCGAGTAATTCTGGTGGGGCTTGTCCAAGTAAATTCAAAGCTGCCGTGAGGGATGGGTTTGCCAAGTTTTGACCGGGTCCCACAGTGTCCTTAAGACTAATTCCTGTAAGCACTGGATGATCCTCTTTAGGCCAACTCTCTAACCGGCGTAAAAAAGTCCCCTGGCCATCCACCTCCAAGACACCCTTAGGAACAACGACCAAGGCCACAGGGGCCCGTTCTGTCACTATAATCACCAAAGTTTTAGGAAGTTTTCGTTGAAACTGAACACTCTGAACCAGCGGATGTATAGCTATTTTCTGTTTTAGGGCCTCTTGGTCAAATAAAAATAAGTTTTGCCCCTGAACCCCGTTGGCTAATTTTAAGATTTCGCTTTCCGGACTTAGTTTAAGTCCCTGAATGATGACGTGTTGCACGGTAAAAGCACTGGATCGCAGAAACAGTGCCAAGCCCAAAGAAAGCAAGATCGTCAAGACAACAGCATAGAGAAAGGATGTATTCATTTTTGTGGGTTGCATTGTGCAATTCCTCCTTAGCCCAGTATAACGAATACAGTCCTATTCTACCATGTTTTTGTAATAATTATTTTTACAAACTACTTTACTTACGTGACGCATCGTTCGATGTCCGTGGTTCATCGTCGAATATCGAAACACGAACGACGATTTTAACCTTCTTGGTGAATTCTCAGTAATTTCGCACCCAATTGCCGATATTTCTCTTCTAGATTTTCGTAGCCACGATCAATATAGTTCACTTTTTCCAGGACGGTGACCTCTTCAGCGGCTAAGGCTGCTAGGAAGAGCGCTGCCCCTGCCCGAAGGTCTGTGGCCTCTACGAAGGCTCCTTCCAGCGTCTGAACCCCCCTGATAATAGCGGTCCTGCCTTCAACCGTGATTTTGGCGCCCATACGTCGTAACTCATCCACATGTTGAAAGCGGTTTTCAAAGATAGTTTCCGTGATGATGCTTGTTCCCTCCGCACACGAAAGCATTGCCATAAATTGTGGCTGCATATCTGTGGGGAATCCTGGATAGGGCATTGTCTTCAGGTCAACACTTCGGATTCTCCCCCGCTGTTGAACACGAATCGAATCATCCATAAGGGTTACCCGTGCTCCTGCCTGACTGATTTTAGCAATAACAGGTTCTAGATGTTCTGGTATAACATTTTCAATCACGACATCCCCTTGAGTCATAACCGCGGCAATCATATGCGTACCGGCTTCTATGCGATCCGGTATGACGATATGTTCAGCAGGATGGAGCTTTTCTACCCCGTCAATTCTGATGGCATCCAGACCGGAGCCCCGTACTTTTGCACCCATCTTATTTAAGAAATTCTGCAAATCCACAATTTCTGGTTCACGGGCCGCATTGCGAATCACGGTGACACCTTTCGCTAAGACAGCCGCCATCATAATGTTTTCTGTTGCCCCAACACTCGGAACATCTAGGTAGACATCGGCACCCTGTAAATGATCCGTCCATGCCTCAATATAGCCATGTTTTTCTCGAACCTTAACGCCTAGTTGTTCAAGCCCCTTAATGTGTTGATCCATGGGGCGAGAACCTATGGCGCACCCTCCTGGTCTTGATATCTTTACCCGTCCAAACCGGGCTAGCAACGGGCCTAGAATAAGATTAGAAGCACGCATTTGCCGCATAAGGGCTTCATCGACCTCACAGGACTCTAACCCACCAGCATTAATTTGCATCGTCTTACCTTGACGTACAACACCACATCCGAGGTGTTCAAGGACTTCAACCATATGCGTTATATCGACTAGGTCCGGGATTTCTAACAAAGTAGAGGTCCCTTCCCCAAGTATCGCTGCAGCTAAGAGTGGCAGCGAAGAGTTCTTCGCCCCGCTGACCCGAATTTTTCCTTCTAATCGTTGTTTTCCAGTGATGACATAGCGGTCCATCGCCATGATCATACCCCCTCTTCGTCCGTATTATCCCTCTATTTCTTTAGGGTGGAATAGTGTATGTTTATTAACTTCTAGTTGGAGGTACGCGACTTCCGATTGCAATGAAATTCCAAATTTCACCTGCACATCTTTCTGGATACCCTCCATCAAGGCGAGCACATCCATAGCCTTGGCGTTCCCTGTATTGACGATAAAATTGGCGTGTTTCGTCGAGACCTGGGCCCCACCAATGCTTCTTCCTTTCCAACCAGCGGCTTCAATCAACCGACCCGCTGAATCCCCTGGAGGATTTCGAAAAACACTTCCGGCACTTGGCTTCTCAAGGGGCTGGTTGAGTGCTCTCTTCGTTAGGTGCTCTTTCATAGCCTCCAAAATCTGACGACGATCCCCTGGTGAAAACTCAAGTTCCACTTCCAACACCCAGGCGTGGCCGCGTAACGAACAGAAACGATAAGCGAATTCAAGTTCAGCTTTTTCCACCTTTTTAACCGTACCATCTGCCCAAAGCGCTGTAACATTCATAATATGAGACGCCATCGTTCCGCCATGAGCACCAGCATTCATCATAACGGCCCCCCCCACGGATCCCGGAATTCCTCGAGCAAATTCCAAGCCACTAAAGCCCCGTTCCCCTGCTTCTTGGGCTAAGCGGGCTAAGGAGTACCCCGCTTCAACCTGAACTGTGTACTCTCCCCACTCGACTCTGCGAAGATAGGTGGTGACCACGGTAACGCCGGGAAGGCCTTCATCCGGCAAAAGCAAATTTGAGCCCTGCCCTATTAACCAAACCGGGACGCCTGCTTCCTGGGCACGTTGCCACACTGTCGACAGATCTTCCTTGGTCTCAGGCCAATAAGCCGTCTCTGCGGGCCCACCAATCTTCCACGTCGTCAATTGGTTCAGCGGGTAATTCTTCTCCACGCGTCCCGGCATTCCGTCCAATATCATTGATGTTCCACCTCAAGTTATCCGTTCTTATTAGATCCTTATAAACAGGGCTAAGGGCCAACTTAATATCCAGCCAGGAAACGCCTAGGTTCAGACACTTTGCTATGGTTTCGACAGCAACTTGCTCTTCCATTGGTTCCGGCCACCTTGGAACTTGGCCCATGAATTTCAAACCATTTTGTCCCTGATAGAAATCGAGCGTTGATTCACGAACGACCCACGTTGCTGGGTCTTCGACGGTAGCCGTACTTCTCCCCAGCAAACTTGTTCCGAACAGACTCTCCTGCCAAGACTGTGGTATGACCCAGTGGCTGCCCTGCAATCTTTCGCATTGCCATTCCCCGTCCGACGTCGGCCAGAGTATGGTTGGTTCGAACCCGGCCTTCTGCAAAACATGCCCTAACAAAGGACGCCCTTCAATGAGAATTGTCGGTTCAGAAACTCCTAAGATTACTTCATTGTCCAAAATATTATGTATAAATGACTGAATGGAATGCTGGTTCAAATCTTCTGCCAGTGCTTTTTCTCGCCAGACGTTGTGTTCCGTCTCCTCTGACCAGAATACGACATCCGTGACAGGGCCTACCTCATTAGCCGTAGCCATTTGATCAAAAGGTAACTCCCACCACTTGGGTATGATTCCAGCGATTAAATCCTCCCCCTCAGAAAATTCAAGCTGGATTCCTTTCATCACGGCTCGAACTCCGGCAATTCCGGGAGATGCAGAAGAGGCAACCAATTGTATCTTACTTTTTGGCCACACCACGCTCACTCCTTTTCATTTGGTTACTGCCATATGCTATGCATCGGAGTAAAAAGGTGTGAGCAGGTGACTTCAAAAAGGTGTGAGCCGTTCGTTAAACATCAGAGGAAGTTAAAACTCCCTCTGATGTAGTTTCCTATATTCTTGACTTAAAGTCAATGCCAAGCGGTCTCCTTACAGAGATCCACAATCTTATCTAAAGCCTGCGGTTGCGCCAATTTCACCGCCGCCGCTCCCATTTCATGGAGCAGAGAGCGTTGGGAAATCAGCCCCTCCACTTCTTTCCACAAGCGTTCCCCGGTTAATTCTGAGTCCAGAATCATTTTTGCTGCACCGGCTTGAACGATGGCCTGGGCATTATGCTCTTGATGATTCTCCGCCGCATAGGGGTAGGGAATTAACAGACTGGGCAGGCCGGTCATCGTTAACTCTGCGAGAGAGGCTGCGCCTGCCCGTCCGATGAAAATGTCTGCACAGGCTAAAGCTTCAGGCATATCTTTCAAATATTCTAGAACACGCCACTGCGGACGTTCCCAGGAGATGGCTCTTTTCTTTAAGCCTTCTATCGTTTCTGTATACGTCGTGTTTCCGGTCGCCCAGATCACCTGAATGTCTGAGCGTTGGGCAAGCTGCGCCAAGACCTCAATCATAGCCTGATTTAACGTTCGAGCCCCCCTGCTCCCACCGGTCACCAGCAAGGTCAAACGATTCGACTGTAACTTAAAATGCTTTGCCCCTGCTTTTCGAGACACCTGTCCAATTTCAGGACGAACGGGAAGACCCACAAGTTCTAGTTTTTTCTGAACCCCAAAACGCTTCATACTCTCAGGAAACGTCACCATGACACGTCGTACAAACCGCGCTAAAATCCGATTAGTGATCCCAGGCATGGCATTTTGTTCATGAAGCAAGGTCGGAATATTAAAAAGGGCCGCCGTCAAAACAACTGGCCCTGACACATATCCACCAGTTCCTACGACGAGATCTGGATGAAACTGACGTAAAATTTTCTTCGTCTCCCAAAGGGCCTTGAAACTTTTACCGACAACTTTTATGGTCTCCAAACTTAATTTGCGTGGAAGGCCTTTTCCCGAAATCCCAGCGAAGTTAATGCCCGCTTCCGGCACCAACGACGCCTCCATTCCATCCCGTATTCCCACATAGAGAATCTCCGTCTCCGGATCACGCGCCAACAACCCTTTGGCAATAGCTAACGCAGGATAAATATGTCCCCCTGTTCCACCACCCGTTAAAATAACACGCACTTTACACACTTCCTCCACCTTCGAGACTCCCACTTCTACAAGTAGGCGTTCCACGATCTGCGTTCACTACCTTACCTCACGAGAAATATTCAACAGAACACCCACGCCAAGCATTGTGAAGACCAGCGAGGTGCCCCCATAACTTATAAATGGTAAGGTAATCCCTGTGACCGGCAATACCCCGCTCACGACGCCCATATTAATCATCGCCTGTATCGCTACCATGGCCGTTAATCCAACGGCTAGAAAACCCATAAATGGATCTGGCGCCCTCATCGCCACCCGGAAGCCACGCCAAGCGAAGAGGAAAAAGAGTAAAATAACCAACGAAGCCCCGACGAAACCAAGTTCCTCACCAATCATGGCAAAGATGAAATCGGTATGGTTTTCCGGCAAATATAGAAACTTCTGTCGACTTTGCCCTAAACCCAAGCCGAACAAGCCACCCGGTCCTAAAGCTAACAACGCCTGGATCGTCTGATAGCCTTTTCCCAAAGGGTCAGCCCAAGGATCCAGAAAAGCAAAGATTCGTCGCATTCGGTAAGGCGCTGCTACAATTGAGGCAACCACTAACCCCAGGCCTATCCCGATTAATGAGCCAATATGGGTAGCACGTGCTCCTGCTGCAATCAACATGAAAAAAGCCGTTGCAGCAATCACCAAGGTCGTTCCCAGATCTGGTTGAAGCATAATAAGGCCTGCAATCACGCCTAGTAAACCAAGAATGGGTAGAACTCCTTTACGAAAGGATTGAATTTTATGAGGCTCAAGGGCCAGTAAATGGGCCATCACCAACACCATAGAAAGCTTAATGACTTCAGACGGTTGAATCGACAGCGGCCCCAGCCCAATCCAACGGTCAGCGCCATTAACTCTGCGCCCAACACCTGGAATTTTCACCGCAATGAGTAAAGCAATCGCAATGAAGAGGATCGGCTTAGCAAATCGACGCAACAGGCGCAGATCCACCAACATGCTTAAGGCCATCGCGCCAAGTCCCAGTATGATCCATAAGACCTCCATCTTTAGAAAGTGATACGGATCATCAAACAGGATGTACCCTCTGACTGCACTTGAACTATACACCATCACAAACCCTATTCCTAACAAAGCCAAAATCGAACCCAGCAAGACCATATCTGGTCGATGCCTACGCATGTCTAGTTCCCCCCTTTAATCTACCTAAATGGGTGTCCTATAATGCCTACGCACTAACTCCTTAAACAATTCCCCTCTTTCTTCAAAACTCTTAAACATATCCCAACTTGTACAAGCAGGTGACAATAAAACGACATCTCCAGGGGTCGCTTGGGCGATTGCTTTCTCCACGCCATCCTCAAACGTGGTCGCTCTAATAATCGTCTGGACGCCTTCATCCCGTGCCGCTTGTTCCATCTCATCCGCCGCTAAACCCAATAAAACGAGACTTTTGACCTTAACCCGGACCACTTTCATGAAATCATGAAAATCCAGCCCTTTATTTTTACCCCCTGCGAGAAGAACCAAGGGTTCCTCAAACGCTAGTAGAGCCTTGGTGGCTGCGTCAGTATTCGTCCCTTTAGAATCATTAACAAAAAGGATCCCCTCGAACGTCCCCACAATTTCCTCTCGATGCGCCACCCCTTTAAACTGAGTCAGGCCTTCGGCAATCTCAGTCCAAGAAAGGCCAAAAGTTCTCGCTGCCGCCGCAGCTGCCATAACATTTTCCAGATTATGAGCACCCCGGAGATGCAGATCCTGGCGGGAAATAATAGGAATCATTGTTCCCTTTTCGGCGTAGACAATTTGATCCTGCCAAAGACTAATTCCCTCTGGCAAAAACGACGTCGCACTAAAATAAAGCACCCGACTTTTTAATTTCGGTCCCAAACCATGCACTAAGGGGTCATCCCAATTTAAGATGGCTAAATCTGTCGCTGTCTGATTTTTAAAGATTTGGGCTTTGGCGTCAAAATAAGCTTCCAGCGTGCCATGCCTGTCCAAATGATCCGGGGTAACATTGAGCAAAATAGCCACATGGACTCGAAGTTTATCTATAAACTCTAGTTGAAAACTCGAAAGTTCAGCCACCACGAGACCGTTCTCTGCCAGACCCTTCACTTGCCCGCTTAAGGCCACACCAATATTTCCAGCGACAACTGTCGGTCGGCCGGTTCGCTTTGCTAATTCACCGATTAAAGACGTGGTCGTCGTTTTCCCATTAGTACCCGTTACCCCAATACAAAGAGCCGAGCAATCAACCATAGCAAGCTCCACTTCACTCCACACGGTCACGTTTTGAGCAATGCCTTCCTGAACCAAGGGTAGTTTAGGAGATACCCCCGGAGATAAGACGATAAGGTCAGGTTTCACCGCTTCTATTCCCGGCACACTGCCCAGTAGCAAATGCTCTGGATCAAGACCTAATTCTTGAACACCAGCAAGCTGTTCCAGCAACTTACTGTCTGTGAGAAAAACCTCTGTGCCCAATCCTTGAAGTTTCTGGACAGCCGCTTGACCACTTAGGCCTGCTCCGATGACCAGAACCCGTTTATTCTTCCAATTCACGTTAAAAGTCCTCCATAACAAATTTTTTTTGGTCAAAATATCTTGCGTCCTATGAATCGCGTACCCTTGTAATAAAACGACGCTATTTCTATATATATTTACTTGCTTCACGCACACTAAGCGGTTGCAGGCTATTAGCTGCCAAGAATGATTTTACCCATTCTGCATCAGTTTTTGAATATTCCCTTAAGGCCCACCCAATGGCTTTGGCAATGAAGAATTCCTTATAATTACTATTCTTATTGATAATGGATTGTAATAATTTTGTATCTGTAGCCTCTCCATATTTCAGTTGGAATAAAACGCCAACACGTGCAAGCCAAATGTTATCACTTCCAGCCCAACTTAGAATATGACTTTGGGTAAGGTCTGGATATTTAGCACATAAAGCGCCCGTTATGTTGGTAGCCAGGCAGTCCACACTGTCCCACCACGACTTCTCTATAATTAAGATCTCAATATGACCAATATCGCTTTGAACCAAATTATTTTTTAAGGCAAGTAAATAATCCAACGCCAAATACTGGAATTCTCGTTCTGGCAAATTCCAAAGCGCAGCAACAAAATCCCAGTTTATACTTTTCAGTTTCTTAGCTTGTTTAATATACTCTTTCTGTAATTCAACCCTCTGTGGTTTCTGTATTCCTAAAAAAGGAAACTTAGATTTCATATATGTTGCCATTCTTTTAGCTTGCTGCTGATCTCCATGCTCATAAAACGACTGAATAAGCTGTTTCTCCAAGGTATCCACCTCCTATATGGGGAGTAAATACGGCTCACGTTCGTTCCTTCACTAAGCGCTCATTGTCCTTCTATTAGCAAAGCAGATGTCGAGTCTGCTGGTCACCCTCGTTCGTTTGATCTGCGAGAGCAAGTATGTGAGCGTTGTAACGCATGTTCCTCTCTAGCCCAGCGTAGGCAAATACGCAACAATGCCAAGAATAGCACAAATCAACCCAATAGACCAAAAAACCAGAACCACTTTCCATTCGTTCCAACCACCAAGTTCAAAGTGATGATGAATCGGACTCATACGAAAGACCCGCTTTCCCGTAGTTTGAAACGAAATAACTTGAATAATCACTGAGAGGGCTTCGATCGCGAATAAACCTCCCACAACTATTAGTACCAATTCACTCTTCGTGAGAACGGCAAGACTCACTAATGCCCCACCTAAGGCCAAAGACCCCGTATCCCCCATAAACACACGCGCAGGATACGTATTAAAACGCAAAAAGCCAAGCGTTCCGCCGACCAAGGCCGCCGCAAAAACTGCCATATCGGTCTCATGCGCTAAAACCGCTACGCCGCCACCTTGGCTGGAGGCCAAAAGAGCAATCACGACATAGCCAATACCTGCAATCATAGTGCTTCCGGCTGCTAAGCCGTCCAACCCATCGGTGAGATTTACGGCATTGGTCATGACGACGATCACTAAAGAGATTAAGATATAGTAAAACCAGCCCAAATCCAAGTGGACAGACGTGAACGGTATCGCAATATCCGTTCCCCTGCCCAGCCAGTGAACTGAAACCCACATAAGAATAAAGGCCAAGACAAATTGTCCCACCAATTTCTGGTAGGCACGAAGCCCTAACGAACGATGCATAACAACTTTAATAAAATCATCGATAAAGCCGATAAAACCATATCCCAAAGTGATCCCCACCATGGTCACCATTTCCAGAGAAGTGGGTTGTTCAGCGGCAATCAATGCACTCATAATAATGCCAACCAGAAAAATCATCCCACCCATTGTAGGGGTTCCGGCCTTCTTCAAATGTCTCTTGGGGCCATCATCACGTATCGGTTGCCCGAATTTAAGCGTCCTTAAGACCGGTATCAAGAGAGGTCCTAGAACCAACGTAATAATAAGGGCTAATCCTACCGCAATGACCAAACGCTCTGACATGTGAATTCCATCCTTTACTCTGCTTGTTCGAGTTGCTTCGTGATCTCTTCCATTTTCATTCCTCGTGACCCCTTAATCAAGACCCATGTTCCAGGTCCAAAGCGATTGAGGAGGTCTTTTGCTTGCGTGACCGCTTCATCGCGAGTAGACGTCACCTTAATGTGTTCTTCTGCGTATCCTGCAATACGCGCACCCTCTGCAATCTCTTCGGCCAGTTTACCGACGGTAATTAATTCATTAATGCCTAACTTTGCAAGAGTTTCTCCAACTTCACGATGACCTGATTCTGCTAAGGTTCCTAGTTCATACATTTCACCCAAAATAGCAAGAGTCTTGTTTTCATCTGCCCGCTCCTTGAGAACCGCTAAGGAGGCCTGCATAGAAATAGGATTAGCATTATAGACATCGTTTAGGAGCGTCGTTCCAAAGCTCCCATAACGGACCTCTAAGCGCATTTTGGACAATTTCAACATGCCCAACCCCGCACACCCCTCCGCCAACGAAACACCAAGAACTTTGCCTACAGCTAGCGCTGCCAGCGCATCCAAGACATTGTGTTTACCAGGTAGCGGAAGATTGACCGTTGTTTTTTCGCCCTTATAGTTTACATCAAACGTCGTCCCCAAGGGCCCGCAAGGCCTCAGCGCAGAACCTTTAAGGTCCGGTTCTGCAAACACCCCTTCAAGACCATAAAATCGCATTGAATGAAGATCCTTCTTGGCCTTTTGGACAGAGAACAGATCGTCAGC
Organism: Desulfosporosinus sp. UBA5188; assembly: GCA_002413075.1. GTDB lineage: Bacteria > Bacillota > Desulfitobacteriia > Desulfitobacteriales > Desulfitobacteriaceae > Desulfosporosinus. The sequence continues at coordinate 25,860 of DHWG01000100.1, forward strand.
ATTGATAATCCCAAGGCCATCTTCGGGCAAGGCTTCAATTAATTCCCACTTTGCCTGGGCAATTCGTTCCTGAGTCAGTAATAGTTCTAAATGCGTTGTACCAATATTCGTGATCACTCCGACATCGGGTTTCGCAATATTACATAAGGCGGTAACCTCACCCAAACCACGCATTCCCATTTCGAGCACCAAGATCTCGGTACCGAACGGTGCATTGAGGATTGTCATTGGAAGTCCCAATTCATTATTATGATTTTCCTTATTGTAATAGACTTTAAAACGCTGAGACAGCACTGCGGCAATCATATCCTTGGTCGTTGTTTTACCATTACTCCCAGTGACTCCGACCACTTTGGCCCCAAGCTCCAAGCGCCACGCCTTCGCCAACTCCTGAAGTGTTGTAAACACCGACTTTACGAGAAGTAGAGCCTTCCCTTCAGGCACCACTTGATGGTTATTAGGCGCCTTAAAGCGGTCTTCCTCCGCAATCACTAGAACCGCCCCTTTTTTCCAAGCAGCTTCTATAAAATCATGTCCGTCGACCTGTTCCCCAGGTAGGGCAAAAAACATCTCTCCGCCCTGGGCTTGACGACTATCTATAAGGCACCCTGAAACTTCTAAATTTGGGGTTCCGAGCAAGACACCTTTCGCTTTTCCAGCGACTGCTTCAACGGTCCATTTGCCCATATCCCAGCCCCCTTAATGCTTCACGCGCTACTTCCCTGTCATCGAACGGATGGACCTCTGTCCCAAAAATCTGGTAGGTTTCATGGCCTTTACCAGCAATCAAAATAGTATCTCCGGCCTTAGCCATGCGGCAAGCACTCCATATAGCTTCCCGGCGATCTCGCAAGGCAACATGGTCCACGCCAGAAATTCCGATCAGCACTTCTTTAATAATCTGATCTGGATCTTCAGTACGGGGATTATCCGAAGTCACTATGACAAAATCGCTATACTGTGAGGCAGCCTCTGCCATGATTGGTCGCTTTCCACGATCCCGGTCTCCTCCACACCCAAAGACTGTAATCAGTCTTCCTTTGGTGAAACTCTGAGCTGTACGCACAACATTTTCTAAGCCATCAGGCGTATGCGCATAATCTACAATCACCTGAAAGGGTTGTCCAAGCCGGACACTTTCAAACCGCCCTGGCACGCCTGGAATTTCCGCCAAGGCTTCCGCCACTGACTCTGCGCTATATCCCCGTTCAACGCCCCATGCGAAAGCCGCTAAGGCATTATAAACACTAAAAACGCCTGGAGTAGAATACTTTATAGTCTGTAAACCCTCACGGAATCGGACCACAAAGCGCACGCCTGCCGCGGTGACTTCCACGTTCTCTGCTTTATAATCTGCTTCATGGTTAATGCCATAGCTAACCACTGTAGCAGCAGAGGCTCCGCTCAGCATCTTGAAGGAGGCGTCGTCCCCATTCAAAATGCTGATTTTGGGCTGTTTTTTCCCTTTGAGATTAGAAAATAAGCGACTCTTAGCGTAAAGATAATCCTCCATTGTCTTATGATAATCTAAATGATCTTGTGTCAGATTAGTAAAAATACCTACATCGAATTCGCAGCCCGACACACGTCCAAGATCCAAGGCATGAGAGGAAACCTCCATCACAGCAAGGCTTACACCCTCTGCAACCATGTCCCCCAGAAGCTTCTGAACTTCAATCGCTTCCGGTGTCGTCCGTTCTCCAGGAATCTCTCTTCCATTAATTCGCGAACCGAGTGTTCCAATTAAACCAACTTTCTGGCCGTGCTTTGTCCCAATTTTCTCAATGAGATAGGTAATCGTTGTTTTCCCGTTCGTTCCTGTTACCCCGACTAGCTCCAACTGCTCGCTGGGATGGCCGTACACCGCGGCCGCTAAGTGCCCAATAACCTGGCGAACATTGGCAACCTTTACTTGAGGTACATTAAGCGGCAAAAAGTGATCAACGACTAAAGCCACCGCGCCAGAATTGATCGCTTTCTCCGCGAAATCGTGGCCGTCTACCTTAAATCCGGGCACACACGCATAGAGATCGCCCGGCTGGACTTTCCGTGAATCCATGGACATCCCACCAACCATGACTTGACTATTTCCTGATGAGGCTTGCACCTCAATTTCTTTAATGATCTCCGCCAATATTTTTGAAGTGGGCATTCCTCACATTCCTCTCCAAGTTCTAAAGTCGGCCCATTCTCACGATCCTCATTTTTTGTCTGTCTTGTGTATTATAGACAGAACGCCCCTTCGACAGACCTTGCATAACTGGTTAACGTCCAAGGGGACTGACTGAAATCGGTACACGTCCCGCCATACTCCGAATTGCTTCTATATCTTCATCCTCATCTTCCCACCAATGGGCAAGCGTAGGCGCCGATGCATCCTTACCTAAATAAAGGAGTACATTGGAACCCTCTTCAACTTGTGTATCCGCATGTGGAATCTGGTCAAGAACCATTTCGCCCTGACCTTCCGACATCTCCTTAAAACCAGCTTGAGTCAAAGCCTTTTGCGCCTCGGCTACCGGAAGTCCTATGACTGAAGGAACGGTCGCTGCTTTCTTAATCGGTGGAAATTCAAGTCCAGGCAACGGTTTTCCAGGAACCATGGGTGCCTGTGTATCAGGCTTAATGCCGAGGTATCTCAAGGAATCAAGCATGACAGTTTGGAGCACCGGAGCTGCAACAACTCCCCCATAAAACGGAACACCATCGATCACCGCCAGCATGGCTAACTTTGGGTTGTCTGCCGGAGCAAAGGCCACAAACGAAGCAACATAGTCCCCCTGAACATACCCTCCATTCAGAACTTTCTGAGCGGTCCCTGTTTTACCCGCCACACGATACCCGGGGAGAAAAGATCGACGCCCGGTTCCATTGGTAACGACTGATTCCAACACTTCACGTTCTGTTTTTGAAGTTTCCTTACTAATAACGCGTCGAACCTCTTCTGTTTTGAAAGGGGTGATTACCTTACCCCCGTTGGGAGCAACAATTTCTTTGACGAGTTGTGGTTTTACAAGCGTTCCACCGTTCGCCACGGCACACACAGCGGTCAAGAGTTGAATCGGTGTGACGTTGTTCGTTTGTCCAATAGACATCGTCGCTAAATCCAACGCTGTCGCTTTTTTCTTATTAGCAAGAATTCCAACGGCTTCACCAGACATTTCAATCCCTGTTTTCTGACCAAAACCGAAATCTTTAAGGTATTTATAGAAATTATCCATACCTAGGCGTTGACCCATCTCGACAAAACCCGGATTGCAGGAATTCTCGGCTACTTGCAGATACGTCTGGTCACCATGACCTCCAGCCTTCCAACAACGCACGTTTTTACCGAGAACAGTATAAGACCCTTTATCGAAATAATGCTCAGTAAGCTTAATTTTCTTTTCCTCAAGGGTTGCCGCTAAGGTAATAATCTTGAAGGTCGACCCAGGTTCATATCCATTCTGAATAGCAATATTTCGCCGACTGCTGGGATCGGATTGCTGATAATTATTGGGATCAAAGGTCGGCGCTGAAGCCAACGCCAAGACTTCTCCCGTACTAGGATCCATCGCCAAAATTGAAGCACTTTTAGGTACCTTACCGTTCATGTTGATACCCTGGCCCGCCATTAACTTCTGCAACTCTCGTTCTGCAAAAAGCTGAATATTCTTATCAATCGTTAAGCGCACAGTATTTCCTTGTTTAGGCGCCAAGTACTGCTGAATCGCTTGGGGCAGAGGAATCCCATTGGCACCAAATTCTTGAAGAATACTGCCTGAGGTACCCTTGAGCTCCGATTCTCTCGTTAACTCTATCCCTTCAAGCCCTTGATTGTCAATCCCGGCTACCCCGATAATATGAGACGCTAGAGTCGCAAACGGATAATACCGTTGGCTATCCTCCGTGGTTCCGATGCCAGGGAGCGCTAACGTCCGTATTTGAGCTGCCACTTCAGGTTTAATCTGTTTTTGGATGTATTCTAACGCTGTACGTTTTGTGATTGCCAGTTCAAGGTCTGCTGCAGGCTTCCCTAGAATTGGGGACAAGATCTGAGCCATTTCTTTAGCTCTGCCAGATTGCCGAACCTCCGCCGGTATGGCATAAACAGTTTCGCTACTGATACTCATGGCCAGGACGTTTCCTTGTCGATCCTCAATATTTCCGCGTTTGGGTTCAACAGGAACACCCCGGAAGTGAGAATCATCCGCTTTTTTTTGCAAGGCAGCTCCCTGACTTAGTTGTACATACCCAAGTCGAATGATTAAGATCACTAAAAATACACTCGCACAGAAAAATAGAAAAGCAATACGCTTACGCATGACAACAAAAGTGCCCACTAGTTCTCACTCCCCAATTTCTCGGGGGTCTCCGTGTACCGAAAAGTACCTATATTTTAACGTTGAGTTGAAGCAAAAAAGCTCGTAAATATCTGTGAAAATCGCTTTAATGCTGACGGTTTAACCTCAGTAATTTGTGTTGCTGCTTGGGTCAACGGAGCCACCTTTTCATTATTGACCGAAGGCACTGCACTTGCCACATAGACTGTTCCAGACGGTTTCGCCATGCCCATGGCTAGTGCTGCGCTTTCAATCCGACTTGTCGCACGAAGTTTGTCCGCCTCCATCTTAAGAAGATTTTTACGTGCTTTAATGGTAGAAATTTCCTTGTCCAAGGTCCGTACTTGTGCCCCCTGCACGACGGTTAGCTGAATCGTTGCTGCTCCGATGGAACCCGTCAGCCCAACAATAACCGCTAATACGAGAATGCTTTTAGCTTTGGCAAACTTTTTGCCTTTTCTTGAAGATCGAGGCTTTCTCTCGCTGGATTTTTGCTCGACTGGATTTTGCCACTCAATTTTCTCCTGCGCTACTACCATTGGTATTCCTCCTCCTTGTCCTTTAGACCGTTATAACTTTTCTGCGACCCGTAATTTAGCGCTTCTTGAACGCGGGTTTTGTTCGACTTCCTCTTCAGAGGGAAGAATAGGTTTTCTTGTTAAGATCTTAGCTAAAGCCTTCGGATTGCACCGACATATCGGTAATTCTGGAGGGCAAGTGCAAGGCCCAAGCCAGGATTTCATTCTATTTTTAACAATACGATCCTCAAGTGAGTGAAAGGTAATCACGGCGATTCTGCCTCCAGTGTCCAGGCAACGCAGTGCTTGATCCAACACTCGATCTAAGACCCCAAGTTCGTCATTCACCGCAATTCTGATGGCCTGAAAGGTACGTTTAGCTGGATGGGGTCCACTTCTCCGGACCGCCGCAGGGACCGCCGCTTTAATGGCTTGAACTAGGTCACCTGTTGTTTGCAGTGGTCCCTCGTTACGTTTTTGCACAATAAATTGGGCAATCCGTTTGGACCATTTTTCTTCCCCATAGTCCCAAATAAGCTGAGCCAAATTTTCTTCCGTCCACGTATTCACAATTTCCTGAGCGGTTAGGGCGCTCGATGGATCCATGCGCATATCCAAGGGCGCATCCTGCATATAACTAAAACCGCGTTCAGCTTCATCCAGTTGAGGAGACGAGACCCCTAAATCGAATAAAATTCCATGCACGGGTAGTAACTCTAATTCTTTTAAGGTTTCTTCTAGCGCTTCAAAGTTTCGATTGACTAAGGTGACCCGTTCATCCTCGCCAAAGATTTCTTTTGCGTGACCAATCGCCAAGGCATCTTGGTCAAAACAGATCAGTTTTCCGGTGGCCTTGAGCTTTGTTAACACCCTTTTGCTATGTCCAGCCCCACCCAGTGTACAATCAACATATTTACCCGTGGGGTTCGTAACAACCGCATCAACCGTCTCATTGAGTAAAACAGTAATATGATGAAAATCCAAGTAAATCCGTTCCTTTCTATATACCTAGCTGTACTAGGGATTCAGCGGCACTGGCATAAGCGTTCTCTGCTTGCTGGCTGTATTCTGTCCAAAGTGTTTCGCTCCAGATCTCAACGCGACTTGACACTCCAACTAGAACCAGATTCTTCTCCAATTTCGCGTAATCACGCAAATTAGCCGGCAATAAGATTCTTCCCTGCTTGTCCAGTTCACATTCCGTCGCCCCAGAAAAAAAGAAACGGACAAAAGCACGAACATCGGGTTGGGTAAACGGCAAA